>DASUZG010000149.1:0-12969 GCA_036376995.1 Azonexus sp.
GGTCATGGCGGCGCGCATGCCGATCTCGGCCGTCTCCTGGTCGCGCATTTCGCCGATCAGCACGATGTCCGGGTCCTGGCGCAGCACGGTGCGCAGCACGCGCGAGAAGGACAGGTCGATCTTCTCGTGCACCTGCACCTGATTGAGGCCGGGCAGCCGGTATTCGACCGGGTCCTCGACGGTGATGACCTTCTTTTCCGGGCTGTTCAGCTCGTTGAGCGCCGCATACAGCGTGGTCGTCTTGCCCGAGCCGGTCGGGCCGGTGACCAGCACCATGCCGCTCGGACGCTTCAGCGCATTGCGCAGGCGTTCCAGCACGCGCGGCGGAATGCCCATGCGGTCCAGCCCGAGCAGGCCGGTGTTCTGGGCCAGCAGACGCATGACGATCGATTCGCCGTACTGGGTCGGCAGCGTCGAGATACGCACGTCGACCGGATTGGCGCGCACCTTGATGTTGAAGCGGCCGTCCTGCGGCAGGCGCTTCTCGGAAATGTCGAGGCCGGACATCAGCTTCAGGCGCAGTGCCACGGCCGAGGAAATCTTGGCATCGGCCTCGGTCTGGATGTGCAGCACGCCGTCGATGCGAAAGCGGATGCGCAGCGCCTTTTCCTGCGGCTCAAAGTGGATGTCGGAGGCGCGCAGACGCATCGCCTCCTCGAACACCGTCTGCAGGAGCTTGACCACCGGCGCGTCTTCGGCGCCCGGGGTGAGGCCGAGCAGGTCGCCGAACTCGATCGGCACGTCGCCCAACTCGGCGGTCAGCTCCTTGGCCAGGCCGGTGATCTGCTCGCCGCGGTGATAGACGCGATCGACCAGGGCCAGCAGCTGGCTCTCGGTGACCACCGCCAGATCGATCTCGCGCTTCACCAGGCGGCTGATCTCGTCGTAGGCCTGGAGGTCGGTCGGATCGGAAAGGCCGATCTGCAGGCGGCCGTCAGCCAGCTGGTCGAGGACCAGGGCGCGGAAGCGGCGGGCCGGCGCTTCCGGCAGCAGCTTGATCAGCTCCGGCTTGGGCGTGAAGACCTTGAGGTCGATGAAGGGAATGCGCAGCTGCCGCGCCAGCGCCTGGGAGATGCCCTCCTCGGTGACGTAGCCGCTTTCGACGAAAACCCGCCCGAGCTTGCGCCCGGTCCGCTTCTGCTCGTCGAGCGAGAGCTTCAGCTGCTCCTCGGTGAGCAGGCCCTGCTGGATCAGCAGGTCGCCGAGCCGGATTTTTTGCGGGGGGGGCATCCCTTCCTCCAAAGAACCTTAAAAAAAGCTGTTAACAACATGAAACCATTACACAAGTTTCCACACTAACGCCTTTTTTTCAGCCCCGCAAGACAAGCGCATCGCGGCCGCCACGCAACGATCATGCCATTGTACTAAGCCGCAAGCGGCCGCCACACCTCAGCGGTGGCGGCTGCCGCTACGGTGCTGCGCCTGGCCGCCCGGCTTGGCGGCCGGCTTGCGTCCCTGCGGCTGGCCGCTGCGCGGCGGCCGCGGCGGCTGCACCGGGCGTGGCGCGGCGGTGGCCGATTGCTCGAAGCCGGGCACCACGACACGCTCGATGCTGCGCTTGATCAGCTTCTCGATGTCCTTCAGGTTGCCGCGTTCGTCGTGGCAGACCAGCGAGATCGCCTCGCCTTCCATGCCGGCGCGGCCGGTGCGGCCGATGCGGTGCACGTAGTCTTCGGCGACGTTGGGCAGTTCGTAGTTGATGACGTAGGGCAGCGCGTCGATGTCGATGCCGCGGGCGGCGATGTCGGTGGCGACCAGGGCCACCTGCTTGCCGTCCTTGAAGTCGCCGAGCGCCCGGGTACGCGCGCCCTGCGACTTGTCGCCGTGGATTGCCGCCGACTTGATGCCGGCCTTGTCCAGCGTCCGCGCCAGCGCGTCGGCGCCGTGCTTGGTACGGGCGAAGACCAGCACCTGGTGCAGGCCGCGCGTCTCGAACAGGTGCTTCAGGAGTTCCTTCTTCTGCTCGCGGTTGGTTTCGATGACCTTCTGCGTCACCGTCTCGGCCGCCGTGTTGCGCGGCGCGACATCCACCGACACCGGCTGGTGCAGCAGGCCGCCGGCCAGCTCGCGGATTTCCGGCGAGAAGGTCGCGGAGAACAGCAGGTTCTGCCGCTGCTTGGGCAGCAGCGCGATGACCTTGCGGATGTCGCGGATGAAGCCCATGTCGAGCATGCGGTCGGCTTCGTCGAGGACGAAGATCTCGATGCCGCCGAGGTCGACCGTCTTCTGCTGGACATGGTCGAGCAGCCGGCCCGGCGTCGCCACCAGGATGTCGACGCCGCGGCGCAGGTTGGCGATCTGCGGATTGATGCCGACGCCGCCGAAGACGGCCAGCGAGTTGATCGGCAGGTGCTTGCCGTAGGTGCGCACGCTTTCCTCGACCTGGATCGCCAGTTCGCGGGTCGGAGTCAGCACTAGCACGCGCGGCGTGCGGGCGACGCGGGTCAGGCGGTCGTTCGGGCCGGTGGCGAGCAGGTGCAGAATCGGCAGCGTGAAGCCGGCGGTCTTGCCGGTACCGGTCTGCGCCGTGGCCATCAGGTCGCGGCCGGTCAGCACGGCGGGAATCGCCTGCTGCTGGATCGGCGTCGGCGTGTCATAGCCCTGTTCGGCGACGGCACGCTGGATTTCGGCCTTCAGGCCGAGTTCGGAAAACAACATGGGGTACTCCGGGAAAATGGATGGGGCCGCCGCGGCGGCCGGAAAATTCAGCGCACGCCTTCGACGTAGTAGTCGATGCGGCCGCGCGGGGCAAGGTATTCGACGACTTCGACCGGCAGCTTGGCCGGGCTGATCGCCGCTTCGATGGTTGACTCGGTTTCGCGCAAGTCGAGCAGCAGGGCTTCGTTGCGCGGCACATCGGGATCGTGCAGCATGATCAGCGGATGCAGCAGATCCTTGCTGTTGCTCTCCACCACCAGGCCGATGCTGCCGTCGCTGAGCTGGACGAAGCTGCCCGGCGGATAGACGCCGATGGCCTTGACGAACAGCTGCAGCAGTTCCGGATCGTAGGCCCCGGCTTCCTGCTTGAACATGAAGGCCACCGCCTCGGCTGGCGTCTTCGCCGCCTTCAGGTCGAACGGATTGCACAGGTTGTCGTAGCGGTTGGCGATCGCCGCCACGCGCGCCAGCTTCGGGATCTTGCCGGCGGCCAGGCGGTTGGGAAAACCCTGGCCGTCCCAGCGTTCGTGGTGGCAGGCGATGATGTTCTTGACGGCAACCGGCAGGTCGCTGACCGCCGCCGCGTGCTTGATGCCGTAGCCGACGTGGGCCTGGTAGAACTGTTCCTCGGCCGGCGTGCGCTGGGCGTTGCGCAGCACGCGGGCCGGCACGTCCTGCTTGCCGAGATCGTGGAACATCGCGCCGAGGCCCAGCCAGCGCATCTCCTCCTCGCCGAGCTTGGCGGCCTTGCCGAGTAGCAGCGACAGCACGACGACGTTCATCGCATGGTGCGCCAGGCCCGGCTCCTTGACCTTCATGTTGACCAGATGCACGGCCACGCTCTCGGCATTCAGCAGGTTGCCGACCAGCCGGCCGACGGCGTTCCTGGCCCGGCCGTAGGCATCGTTCGGACGGGGAGCGAGGTCGCGCAGGATTTCGGCCAGCCCGGTCGCCTCCTGCTCGAACAGGCGCTCGCAGCGGGCCAGGCCTTCGCGCTGGGCGCGCACCCGTTCAGTCCGCGAACGCTTGATGTCGAGCATCGAATCGAGCACCGAGGACGAAAAATCGATTTCCTCTTCGGCCGCCGGTCCGGCCTTCTCCGGCAGCGGCCGGGCGGTACTGCGCTCCGGGTCCCATTCGACCGTCTTCAGGCCGAGACCGCGCAGCACCTTGATCTGTTCCTCGCTGCTCAGGCGGAAGCGGTTGAGCAGGAAGGGATGGTCGAGCCAGCGCATGTCGCCCAGCGAGATGAAGACGCCGGGCTGCAGGCAGTCGACCGAAACCGTGTGTTTCATCCGCCGAGCAGGGACAGGCCGCGCTCGAGATCGGCCTGCAGATCCTCCACCGCCTCGAGGCCGACCGCGATGCGCAGCAGGCCTTCGTTGATGCCGGCCGCGGCCCGGGCTTCCGGGCTGATCCGGCCATGGGTGGTGGACGCCGGGTGGGTAATGGTGGTCTTGGTGTCGCCGAGATTGGCGGTGATCGACAGCAACTGGCAGTGGTCGACCACCGTCCATGCCTCATCGCGCCCGCCCTTCAGTTCGAACGAGACGATGGCGCCACCGGACTTCTGCTGGCGCTGCGCCAGCACGTACTGCGGATGCGACGGCAGGCCGGGATAGAAGACGCGTGCCACCTTCGGGTGCGCTTCCAGCCAGGCGGCCAGCCGCGCGGCGTTGGCGACTTGCGCCTCGACGCGGATCTTCAGCGTCTCCAGGCCCTTGAGCAGCACCCAGGCGTTGAAGGCCGACAGCGTCGGGCCGGCCGTGCGCAAGTACTTGAAGACATCCTCGGTCAGCTTCTTCGAACCGCAGACGGCACCACCGAGCACGCGGCCCTGGCCGTCCAGGTACTTGGTCGCCGAATGGATGACCAGGTCGGCCCCGAGTTCCAGCGGCCGCTGCAGGATCGGCGTGCAGAAACAATTGTCGACGGCGACCAGGATGCCCTTGGCGTGGGCGATCTCGGCCAGACGACGGATGTCGGCGATCTCGGTCAGCGGATTGGACGGCGTCTCGAGGAAAAAGAGTTTCGTCTCCGGACGGATCGCCGCTTCCCACTCGGCTGCATCGGTCTGCGAGACGAAGGTCGTCGTGATGCCGGTGCGCGACAGGATCTGGTTGAACAGGTTGACGGTGGCGCCGAACATGCCGCTGGAAGCCACGACATGGTCGCCCTGCTTCAGATGGGCGAGCACGGTGGCCATGATCGCCGCCATGCCGCTTGCCGTCGCCACGCAATCCTCGGCGCCTTCGAGCGCCGCCAGGCGCTCCTCGAACATGGTCACGGTCGGGTTGGAGAAGCGGGCGTAGACATTGCCCTCCTCCTCGCCGGAGAAGCGGCGGGCGGCCTGCGCCGCGCTCTCGAAGACGAAGCTGGAGGTCAGGTACAGCGCCTCGGCATGCTCGCCGAACTGGCTGCGCTCCTGGCCCGCACGCACGGCCAGCGTCTCGGGCCGGTAGTCCGGGCGCTCGCTCATGCTTCCTGACCGCCGTTGGTCAGGCCCAGCACCATCTGCTGCGAGGCCCGGCCATCGCCATCGTCCTCGCTGCTCTTGGCCGGCTTCTTGCCGCGCTTGCCTTCGACCGCGTCGAGGTAATAGTCGTCGATGTCGCCGGTGATGTAGCAGCCGTCGAAGCAGGAGGCGTCGAACACGGTCAGGTCCGGGCGCAGCTTGGTGATCGACAGCTTCAGCGCCTCGATGTCCTGATAGACCAGCGCGTCGGCGCCGATTTCGGCGGCGATCTGGGCATCGGTCCGGCCGGTGGCGATCAGTTCGGCACGGGTCGGCATGTCGATGCCGTACACATTGGGGAAGCGCACCGGGGGAGCGGCGGAGGCGAAATAGACCTTGACCGCGCCGGCGGCACGGGCCATCTCGACGATCTCGCTGCTGGTCGTGCCACGGACGATCGAGTCATCGACCAGCAGTACGCGCTTGCCCTTGAATTCCTGGCCGACGGTGTTGAGCTTCTGGCGCACCGACTTCTTGCGCATCGCCTGCCCCGGCATGATGAAGGTGCGGCCGACGTAGCGGTTCTTGACGAAACCTTCACGGAACGGGATGTTCAGTGCCTGCGCCAGCTGCATTGCCGACGGCCGGCTGGAATCGGGAATCGGGATGACCACGTCGATTTCCTCGACCGGAATGGTCGCCTTGACCTTTTCGGCCAGCAGTTCGCCCATCGCCAGGCGCGCCTCGTAGACCGAAACGCCGTCGATCACGGTGTCCGGACGGGCGAGATAGACGTATTCGAAGATGCACGGCGCGTACATCGGCTGCTGCGCGCACTGGCGGCTGTGCAGCTGGTGGTTCAAGTCGATGAATACCGCCTCGCCCGGCTCGATGTCGCGCACCACCTGGAAGCCCAGGGTGTCCAGCGCCACCGACTCGGACGAAATGAGGTATTCGGTGCCGTTCTCGGTCTCGCTCTGGCCATAGACCAGCGGCCGGATACCGTGCGGGTCGCGGAAGGCCAGCAGGCCATAGCCGGCGATCAGGGCGACGACGGCATAGGCGCCGCGGCAGCGGCGATGGACGCCCGCCACCGCCTGGAAGATGCTGTCCACGTCGAGCTCGTAGCCGTGCGCCGCCGATTGCAGTTCGTGCGCCAGCACGTTGAGCAGCACTTCGGAATCGGAATTGGTGTTGATGTGCCGGCGGTCCATCCGGAACATTTCTTCCTTGAGCTGTTCGGCATTGGTCAGGTTGCCGTTGTGGCCGAGCACGATGCCGAACGGCGAATTGACGTAGAACGGCTGCGCTTCGGCGAAGTTGTAGGCCGAGCCGGCGGTCGGGTAGCGGACGTGGCCGATGCCCCAGTTACCCGGCAGGGCGCGCATGTTGCGGGTGCGGAAAACGTCGCGCACCAGGCCCGGCCCCTTGTGCAGGTGGAAGGTGTTGCCTTCGGCCGTGGCGATCCCCGACGCATCCAGGCCGCGGTGCTGGAGCACCATCAGGCCGTCGTAGAGCAACTGGTTGACCGGCGTGGTCGCCATGACTCCGAGAATCCCGCACATAGTTTCTTCCTGCCTAACTGAATCGAATCCGTTTTGCCAGATCGTCCGGCAACCACTGCCGGGCGACCATCACGGCGGTCTCAAACGGCGGTGCCAGCACCGCCTCCCGCCACCAAGCCTGCTTCGGCGCGGCGGTCATGCCGCCCAGCCCGACCAGGACCATCACCACCAGCACGCCACGCGCCAGTCCGAACAACATGCCAAGCAGCCGGTCGGAAACCGTCAGCCCCAGCGCCTTGACCATGCTGCGCACGGCCAGCCGGATCAGCGCCATCACCAGCAGCACGCCGAGAAAGACCAGCACGCAGCCGCCGAGGGTGCGTACCGCCGGGTCGGCGACGCCGGCCAGCAGCGCATGGCCGACCTGCGAACCGAACTCGACGGCGGCGAAAATACCGAGGATCCAGGCGAGCAAGGCAATGATCTCGCCGATCACGCCGCGCCACAATCCGAACAACAACGAAAACCCGATGACCGCGATGGCCACGTAGTCGAAAACCGTCATTGGCGCGGCGCAACGACGCCCGAAACGCCGATCTTCTGCATTTTGGCCAGCGCCTTCTCGGCGGCGTCGCGACTGGCGAAGGGACCGGCGCGCACGCGCGTCTTGCGGCCCTGCGGCGTATCCAGCGGCTCGCTGTACACCTTGATGCCTTCCTCGCCGAGCTTGGTCTTCAGATTCCTGACATTGGCTTCGCTGGCAAACGCCCCGATCAGTACCAGGTACTCGCCGGAAGCCTTGGCCGCCGGCGCTTCGCCCGCCTGGCCGGCGAGGATGGCGGCGGCACGCTTGGCGTCGTCGGGCTTGGCAGCCGATTTTTCCGCCGCTTTGTCGGCGGTTTTCTCGGCTGGCTTTTTCGCGACTTTTTCCGCCGGCTTGGCCGCGGGTTTCTCCGCCGCCTTTTCGGGGACCTTTTCCGGCGCCTTGGCAGCCGGCTTGTCCTCGTCCTTGTCGCGGACCACTTCGAGCACGCGGGTGTTCGGCTGCACGTCGGACTTGGCCGGTGCGGCGGGCGTCGCTTCGGCCGGCTTGGCTGCCGGACGTTCGACCGGCTCGGCGGCGAACTTCGGGGCGAAGGGTTTCTCGTCCTGGCCGGGGATGCGGATCTCGACATCCTGCATGGCCTGCCGCGGCTCGTGATCCATGATCATCGGCAGCACCACGGCGACCACGGAAACGAAGGCGACCGCGCCCACCAGCCGGCGCCGGGCGCGCTTTTCGAGTTGCTGCTGAGCGTCGTTGTCTTCCATCAAGTCAGGATTTCTTGCGCAGCACCGAGAGCGCCTCGGCGACCGTGTAGAACGAACCAAAGACCACGATTCTATCACTTTCGCCGGCCTGCCCCTTGGCTGCCCGCATCGCCGCGCCGGCCGATTCATGGCAGACCACCTCGCCGCCGAGCCCGCCGTCGGCGATGATCGTCGCCAGCGTGTCGGCCGGCGTACCGCGCGGCCCGCCCAGCGTCGCCGCGTGCCAGACATCGACCCGGTCGCGCAGCACGGCCAGGGCGCCGGCGATGTCCTTGTCGGCGAGCATGCCGACCACCGCGTGGGTGCGGTTGAAGAAGCCCATGTTGCCGAGGTTGTCGGCCAGCACCTTGATCGCCTGCGGATTGTGGCCGACATCGAGAACGATGGCCGGCTTGCCGGGCACGACCTGGAAGCGGCCGGCCAGCTCGGTTTCGATCAGGCCGGGGCGGATCGCCTGCATGGTCACCGGCAGTTTGTCGGCGATGGCTTCGAGCGCGGCCAGCGCCACCGTCGCGTTGTACAGCTGGGTCGGGCCGCGCAGGCCCGGATAGGCCAGCGAGCGTTTCAATAGCTGTTCGCCGTTGCGGCACCACCAGCGCCATTGCAGGCGATTTTCGGCAGCTTCCGCCCCCGGTCGCTCGAAGCCGAAATCGCGGCCGATCAGGCGCAGATCGGCGCCGATCGCCGCGGCATGGTCGAGCAGGCGCTGCGGCGGATTCGGGTCGGCGCACAGGGCCGGCTTGCCGGCACGGTAGATGCCGGCCTTCTCGAAGCCGATCGATTCGCGGTCGGGGCCGAGCCACTCAGTATGATCGAGCGCCACCGTGGTGACGATGGCGACATCCGGCTCGTAGGCATTAACGGCGTCGAGCCGCCCGCCGAGGCCGATTTCCAGCACCGCCGCCTCGATGCCGGCGGCGGCGAAGACTTCCCAGGCGGCCAGCGTGCCGAACTCGAAATAGGTCAGCGCCACGCCGCTCGCCTGGCGTGCCGCTTCGACTTTTTCAAAGGCCGCACACAGGGCTGCATCGCTGGCCGGCACGCCATTGACACGCACCCGTTCGTTGTAAGCCAGCAGATGCGGCGAGGTATAGCAGCCGACCGTGTAGCCGGCCTTGCCGATGATGTTTTCCAGGTAGGCGCAGGTCGAGCCCTTGCCGTTGGTGCCGCCGACGGTGATCACCGGGCAGTGCTGCACCTGCTTGAGTTCTGCCTTGACCGCGCGGATGCGGTCGAGGCCCAGCTCGATGCCGGCCTGCCCCTTGGGGTGCAGGCTTTCGAGATGGGCCAGCCAGTCGGAGAGGGTCATGGGTTACCAGTCATGCCGGCTCCCGACGGGAACCGGCAAACGTCTCAGGCTGCCGCCGGCAGCTTCTGCAGCAGGGCCAGGGTACGGGCCACCTGGTCGCGCAACTCGCGGCGGTCGATGATCATGTCGATGGCGCCCTTCTCGAGCAGGAATTCGGAGCGCTGGAAGCCTTCCGGCAGCTTTTCGCGCACCGTCTGCTCGATGACGCGCGGGCCGGCAAAGCCGATCAGCGCATTCGGCTCGGCGATGACCACGTCGCCGACAAAAGCGAAGGATGCCGAGACGCCGCCCATGGTCGGGTCGGTCAGGATCGAAATGAAGGGCTGGCCGACTTCCGAGAGCTTGGTCAGGGCCGCCGTGGCCTTGGCCATCTGCATTAGCGAAAAGAGGCCTTCCTGCATGCGGGCTCCGCCGGAAGCGGTGATGCAGATGAACGGCATTTTCTGCTCGACTGCGACCTGGACGCCGCGCACGAAGCGCTCGCCGAGCACCGAGCCCATCGAGCCGCCCATGAAGTCGAACTCGAAGGCGGCGGCGACGACCGGAATGGTCTTGATGGCGCCCTGCAGCACGACCAGCGAATCGCTTTCGCCGGTGTCGCGGTTGGCTTCCATCAGGCGATCCGGATACTTCTTGGAATCCTTGAACTTCAGGCTGTCGACCGGCACCACCTCGGCACCGATCTCGTAGCGGCCTTCCGGATCGAGCAGCACGTCCAGGCGCTGACGGGCGTTGATGCGGTGATGGTGGCCGCACTTCGGGCAGACCTGCAGGTTGTTGGCGAGATCGGTCGCATACAGCACCGCCTCGCACGACGGGCACTTGCTCCACAGGCCTTCCGGCAGGTTGCCGCGGCGCTGCTGGGCGCCCTGTTCACGCTTGATTTTCGGGGGCAGCAGTTTGGTCAGCCAGCTCATTTCTTCACCTCGTCCACACCGCGGCGAATGTCCGCAACCAGCGCCGTGACATTGGCGCAGGCGGTTTCGGCGGTCGATTTTTCGATTTCTTCAATAATCCGGCTGCCGACGACGACGGCGTCGGCAAAGGCAGCGATGCGTGCGGCGGTCGCCGCATCGCGGATGCCGAAGCCAACCCCGACCGGCAGGCCGGTCTTCTCGCGGATCGCCGGCAGGCGCTCGGCCACCGCCTCGACATTGAGCGCCCCGGACCCGGTGACGCCAGCCAGCGAGACATAATAGACATAGCCGCTGGCAATCGCCGCGACCTGGGTGATGCGCTCCGGCGTCGAGGTCGGGGCGATCAGGAAAATCGGATCCATGCCGTGTGCCTTCATGGCGGCACCGAAGGCCTCGGCTTCTTCCGGCGGATAATCCACCACCAGCACGCCATCGACGCCCGACTGGGCCGCCTTCTCGGCGAACTTGGCGAGACCCATGGCTTCGATCGGGTTGGCGTAGCCCATCAGCACCACCGGCGTCTTGTCATCGACAGTGCGGAAGGCGCTGACCAGTTGCAGCACCTTGCGCAGGCTCATGCCGCGCGCCAGGGCGCGCTCTGAGGCGCGCTGGATGGTCGGGCCGTCGGCCATCGGGTCGGAAAACGGCACGCCAAGCTCGATGATGTCGGCGCCGGCAGCAACCAGCGCCTGCATCAGCGGCACGGTCAGCTCGGCGGCCGGGTCGCCGGCAGTAATGAAGGGAATCAGCGCCTTGCGGCCTTCGCCGTCGAGACGCTGGAAAGCTTTCTGGATTCTCGACATCAGAAGGTAATCCCGGATTTCTCGGCCACCGTGTGCATGTCCTTGTCACCCCGGCCGGAGAGGTTGACCAGCAGAATCTTGTCCTGGGAAAGCGTCGGCGCCAGCTTCATCGCATAGGCCAGCGCGTGGCTGGACTCCAGCGCCGGGATGATGCCTTCGAGGCGGCACAGGTCATGGAAGGCCTTGAGCGCTTCGGCATCGTCGATCGGCTGGTACTCGGCGCGGCCGATGTCCTTCAGCCAGGCGTGTTCCGGGCCGACGCCCGGGTAGTCGAGGCCGGCCGAGATCGAATGCGTCTCGATGATCTGGCCGTCTGCATCCTGCAGCAGGTAGGTGCGGTTGCCGTGCAGCACGCCGGGCACGCCGGCGGTCAGGGAGGCCGCATGCTGGCCGCTGGCGATGCCGGAACCGGCCGCCTCGACACCGATCAGGCGCACGCCCTCGACATCGATGTAGGGATAGAAGATGCCCATCGCATTCGAGCCGCCGCCGACCGCGGCAATCACCGCATCCGGCTGGCGGCCGGCCATCTCCGGCATCTGCTCCAGACACTCCTCCCCAATCACCTTCTGGAAGTCGCGCACCAGCATCGGATAGGGATGCGGGCCGGCGACCGTGCCGATGATGTAGAAGGTGTTGTGGATGTTGGTGACCCAGTCGCGCATCGCTTCGTTGAGCGCATCCTTCAGGGTCTTCGAGCCGGATTCGACGGGCACGACCTTGGCGCCCAGCAGCTTCATGCGATAGACGTTGGCGGCCTGACGACGGACATCCTCGCTGCCCATGTACACCACGCATTCCATGCCGTAGCGGGCGGCGACCGTAGCCGTGGCGACGCCGTGCTGGCCGGCGCCGGTCTCGGCGATCACACGCGGCTTGCCCATGCGCTTGGCGAGCATGGCCTGGCCGATGCAGTTGTTCACTTTGTGGGCACCGGTGTGGTTCAGATCCTCGCGCTTCAGGTAGATCTGCGCGCCACCCAGCGTCTCGGACAGGCGCTTGGCATGGTAGATCGGCGACGGGCGGCCGACGAAATGCTTCAGCTCGTACTCGTACTCGGCGCAAAAAGCCGGATCGGCCTGGGCCGCCGCGTAGGCGGCCTTCAGCTCGTCGAGCGCGCCGAACAGCGTCTCGGCGACGAAGACACCGCCGTAGGGGCCGAAATGGCCCGCGGCGTCGGGGAAGTTATAGTGACTCATCGGCTTTCCGTACTGCCGCGATGAAGGCGGCGATTTTGTCGTGATCCTTGATGCCCTTGCTCATTTCCACACCGGACGAGACGTCGACCGCCACCGGCCGCACGCGGCGGATGGCCTCGCCGACGTTGTCCGCGTTCAGACCGCCGGAGAGCACCAGATGGCCGGGCAGGCCGGGCGGAATCAACGTCCAGTCGAAGACATGGCCGCCACCGCCGTAACCGTGAACGAAGGCATCGAGCAACAATCCCCGGGCGTCGGAAAAGGAGCGCGCGAATTCTACCAGATCGAGCTCCGGCCTCACCCGCGCCGCACGCAGCCAAGGTCTTGAAAACTGACGGCAATACGCCGCGTCCTCGTCGCCGTGGAATTGCAGCAGGTTGAGCGGCACGGCGTCGCACGTTGCCTTGACGCTGTCGGCCGGCTCGTTGACGAACAGGCCGACGATATCGACAAAGGGCGGAATCCGCCGCGCCAGTTCGGCCGCGCGCTGCGGCGAGAGATAGCGCGGACTGGGCGGATAGAAGACGAAGCCGATGGCGTCGGCGCCGGCGGCGACGGCGACATCGACGTCTTCCTCGCGGGTCAGGCCGCAGATCTTGATGCGGGTTTTCATGTCAGCAATCCATCGAGAACGTCGTCGGCCGGCTCCGGCAAGCCCCAGTGCGGCTCGTAGACCGGGCCGCGAAAATACAGGCCGTCGGGCGAGAAAGTCGGCGCCGCCAGCCGGCGATCCTTCATCTGCAGCAACTCGTCGATCCAGCCCGGCGCCTGCGCGCCCTTGCCGATATAGACCAGCGTCCCGACCAGGTTGC
>DASUZG010000150.1:0-6281 GCA_036376995.1 Azonexus sp.
CGAGCCGGCCTGCGCCGAGGCGCTGGCCAAGTACCGGATCAATCCGGGCAACGTCGGCTTCGGCAAGAAGAAGGACGAGCAGTTTGCGCAGATGGTCGAACTCGCTTGCCGTTACGACAAGCCGGTGCGCATCGGCGTCAATTGGGGCAGTCTCGACCAGGATCTGCTGGCGCGGATCATGGACGAGAACAGCAAGCGCACCGAGCCGCTCGACGCAACCGAGATGATGCGTCACGCGATGGTTACCTCGGCCCTCGAATCGGCCGCCAAGGCCGAGGAAGTGGGCCTGGCCGGCGAGAAGATCATCCTCTCGTGCAAGGTCTCCAGCGTCCAGGACCTGATCGCCATCTACCGCGAACTCGCCCGCCGCTCGAACTACGCGTTGCACCTCGGCCTGACCGAAGCCGGCATGGGCTCCAAGGGCATCGTCGCCTCGACCGCCGCCTTGTCGGTGCTGCTGCAGGAAGGCATCGGCGACACCATCCGCGTCTCGTTGACGCCGGAGCCGGGCGGCTCGCGCAGCCAGGAAGTCATCGTCGCCCAGGAAATCCTGCAGACCATGGGCCTGCGCGCCTTCACGCCGATGGTTGCGGCCTGTCCCGGCTGCGGCCGGACGACCAGCACCTTCTTCCAGGAACTGGCCGGCGAAGTGCAGGATTTCGTCCGCGCCCGCATGCCGGAATGGAAGCGGGATTACGACGGCGCCGAGAACATGACGCTGGCCGTCATGGGCTGCATCGTCAACGGCCCCGGCGAATCGAAGCACGCCAACATCGGCATCTCGCTGCCGGGTACCGGCGAAGCACCGTCGGCGCCGGTGTTCGAGGACGGCGTCAAGACCGTGACGCTCAAGGGCGAGCACATCGCTGCCGAATTCAAGGACATCATCGAGCGCTACGTCCAGCGCACCTACAAGAAGAAAATCCAAGCATGAGTCAAGCATTGCAGGCCGTGCGCGGGATGAACGACATCCTGCCCGACGAGGCCGCCTTCTGGGAACTGTTCGAGGAAACCGTCCGTAGCTGGCTCAAAGGCTACGGCTACCGGCCGATCCGTATGCCCATCGTCGAGCCGACGCCGCTCTTCAAGCGCGCCATCGGCGAAGTCACCGACATCGTCGAGAAGGAAATGTATTCCTTCATCGACGGCCTCAACGGCGAAGCGCTGACGCTGCGGCCGGAAGGCACGGCCGGCTGCGTCCGTGCCGTGATCGAGCACAACCTGGCGGCGCGCCAGACGCAGCGCCTCTACTACATCGGCCAGATGTTCCGCCACGAGCGGCCGCAGAAGGGGCGCTACCGCCAGTTCCACCAGGTCGGCGTCGAGACCTTCGGCATTGCCGGCCCGGACATCGATGCCGAACTGATCCTGATGGGCGCCCGACTGTGGGCCGACCTCGGGCTCGACGGCATCGCGCTGCAGCTCAACAGCCTCGGCCAGCCGGCCGAGCGGGCCCAGCACCGGGCGGCGCTGATCGCCTACTTCGAGGAACATGCCGAACTGCTCGACGAGGACGCCAAGCGGCGCCTGCATACCAATCCGCTGCGCATCCTCGACACCAAGAACCCGGCCATGCAGAAGCTGTGCGCCGCGGCGCCGAAGCTGATCGACTACCTCGGCGAGGAGTCGCTGGCGCATTTCGAAGGCGTCCAGCGCGTGCTGCGCGATGCCGGCGTGCCTTTCACCATCAACCCGCGCCTGGTGCGCGGCCTTGATTACTACAACCTGACCGTCTTCGAATGGGTCACCGACAAGCTCGGCGCCCAGGGCACGGTCTGCGCCGGCGGCCGCTACGACGGCCTGGTCGAGCAGCTCGGCGGCAAGCCGACGCCGGCCTGCGGCTTCGCCATGGGCGTCGAGCGCCTGATCGCGCTGATCAAGGATTCTGGCGGCGAGCCGGCCGCGCCGGCCCCCGACGTCTATGTCGTGCACCAGGGCGAGGCCGCCTCCCGGCTCGCCTTCCGCGTCGCCGAAGGGCTGCGCGACCAGGGCATCGACGTGCTGCTGCATTGCGGCGGCGGCTCCTTCAAGTCGCAGATGAAGAAGGCCGACGGCAGCGGTGCGGCCTTTGCCGTGGTCATCGGCGATGACGAGGCGGCCAGCGGCGAGGCGCAATTGAAGAACCTGCGCGAGGAAGGCATCGCGCAGCAGAAAATGAAAATCGATGATCTGGCCGAAGCCATCATCGGGCAATTGATCGATTCGGACGAAGAGGAATAAGCAGATGGCGCATTACGACCTCGAGGAACAGGAACAGATCGACAGTTTGAAAACCTGGTGGAAGATGTACGGCAACCTGGTGACCGGCGTGATCGCGGCGGTGGCCGTCGGTGTCGTCGGCTGGCAGGGCTGGAACTGGTACAAGAACAACCAGGGGGCGCAGGCCGCGGCGGTCTTCAGCGTGCTCGAACAGGCCGCTGGCGCTGGCGATGCGCAGAAGGTCAAGGCCGCTGCCGGTGAGCTGGCGGAAAAATTCGGCGGCACCAGCTATGCCACGCTGGGCGCCTTGCTGGCCGCCAAGCAGTCGTTCGACGGTGGCGACCTGAAGACGGCGAAGACGCAACTCGCCTGGGCGGCCGAGCATGGCCGCGACGAACTGCGCGATCTCGCCCGTTACCGCCTGGCTGCCGTGCTGCTCGACGAGCAACAACACGACGAGGCGCTGAAGCAGCTCGACGTTGCACCGGCGCCGGCCTTCGTCGCCCGCTTCCAGGAACTGCGCGGCGACGTGCTCGTTGCCCAGGGCAAGAAGCCGGATGCCCGCACCGCCTACCGCACGGCGCTCGACAAGCTCGGCGACGCCGCCGGTCCGGGCCGCGAATTGCTGCAGCAGAAGCTCGACAGCCTGGGCGAGGCCGCCTGATGAACGCCCGCCTGCTCCTGCCGCTGACCGCGGCCGCCATGCTGGTCGCCGGTTGCGCCACGGTTTCCGACACGCTCGACAGCATCAATCCCTTTGCCAAGTCCGGCCCCAAGATGGCGCCGCTGACTGCCATCAAGCCCAGCGCCGAAGTCCGCAGCCTGTGGTCGGTCAGTGCCGGCAAGGCCGGTGACTACGTGTTCGCGCCGGCGGTGGTTGGCAATGCAGTGTTCGTCGCCGGGCGCGACGGCACGATCAGTCGCCTGGAAGACGGCAAGACGGTTTGGAAGGTGGCGACCGGCCACACCCTGTCGGCCGGCGTCGGCGCCAATGCCCGCATGGTCGTGGTCGGCACCCCGAAGGGCGACGTGCTGGCCTATTCGGCCGCCGACGGCAAGGCGCTGTGGCAGGCCAAGGTCAGCAGCGAAGTGCTGGCGGCGCCGGCGGTCAGCAGCGACGGCGTCGCCGTGCGCAGCGGCGACAACCGCGTCTACCTGCTCGATGCCGGCGACGGCGGGCGCAAGTGGGTGCATCAGCGCTCGACGCCGACGCTGTCGATCCGCAGCAGCGGTGCGCCGGTCTTCGCCGACCGCTATCTGTTCGTCGGCTTCCCCGGCGGCCGTCTGGTCGGCCTGTCGCTGCAGAACGGCGCGCCGGTCTGGGAAGGCCCGGTGGCCCAACCCAAGGGCACGACCGAACTCGACCGGGTGGCCGACGTCGTCGCGGCGCCGGTGGTCGATGGTCGGCAGATCTGCGCCGTCGCCTTCCAGGGCAAGGTTGCCTGCTTCGACATGGGGCAGGGCGGGGCGCTGATCTGGTCGCGCGATCTGTCCTCGGCCGCCGGCCTGGCGCTCGACGGCCGCTACCTGTTCGTCACCGACGACAAGGGGGCGGTGCACGCCCTTGACCGCCTGACCGGCAGCAGCCTGTGGAAGCAGGACAAGCTGCTCAACCGTCGCGTCTCGGCGCCGGCCGTGCGCCGCGGCCTGGTCGCGGTGGCCGACGGCGAGGGCGTGGTGCACTTCCTGTCGCGCGAGGACGGCAGTTTCGCCGCCCGCGTGAAAACCGACGGCACGCCGGTACGCGGTCCCGTCCAACTGCTGGGCTCCAGCTTCCTGGTGCAAACTGCCGGCGGCAACGTCAGCGCAATCGAGACGCAATGAAACCTACGCTCGTCCTGGTCGGCCGGCCCAATGTCGGCAAATCCACGCTGTTCAACCGCCTGACGCGCTCGCGCGACGCCATCGTCGCCGACCTGCCGGGCCTGACCCGCGATCGTCACTACGGCCATGGCAAGCTGGGCAAGAAACCCTATCTGGTGGTCGACACCGGCGGTTTCGAGCCGCTGGTCAAGGACGGCATCCTGCATGAAATGGCGCGCCAGACCGAACAGGCCATCGCCGAGGCCGACGCCGTCATCTTCGTCGTCGACGGCCGTACCGGCCTGACGCCGCACGACAAGGAAATCGCCAACAAGCTGCGGCGCATCGACCGGCCGGTCTTCGTCGCCGTCAACAAGGCCGAGGGCATGAACCACGGCATGGTCGAAGCCGATTTCCACGAACTCGGCCTCGGCGAGCCGAACGCCATCTCGGCGGCGCATGGCGAAGGCGTGCGCGGCCTGGTCGAACTGGCACTGGCCACCTTCCCCGAGCCGGAGGAGGAAGAAGAGAAATCCGAGGCGGTGCGGGTGGCCATCGTCGGCCGGCCGAACGTCGGCAAGTCCACGCTGATCAACACCCTGCTCGGCGAAGAGCGGGTCATCGCCTTCGACGCGCCGGGCACCACCCGCGATTCGATCGAGATCGATTTCGAGCGCCGCGGCCGCCCATACGTCTTGATCGATACCGCCGGCATGCGCAAGCGCGGCAAGGTCTTCGAGTCGATCGAGAAATTCTCGGTGGTCAAGACGTTGCAGGCCATCGAGGACGCCAACGTCGTCATCCTGATGGTCGATGCCCAGGCCGACGTTTCCGAGCAGGACGCCCACATCGCCGACTTCATCGTGCAGTCCGGGCGGGCGCTGGTGGTCGCGGTCAACAAGTGGGACGGCCTCGATGCCTATGTCCGCGAGCAGACCCGCCTGACCCTGCAGCGCAAGCTGAAATTCCTCGATTTCGCCAAGTTCCACTTCATCTCGGCGCGCGAGAACATCGGCCTGGAAGCCCTGTTCCGCTCCGTTGACTCCGCCTATGCCGCCGCCATGACCAAGATGTCCACGCCGCGCCTGGCGCGGGTGCTGGCCGATGCGGTGGCCAAGCAGGCGCCGCCGAAGCACGGCGTGTTCCGGCCGAAGCCGCGCTATGCGCACCAGGGCGGCTCCAATCCGCCGATCATTGTGGTTCATGGCAATGCCGTCGACCAGATCAGCGATAGCTACCGCCGCTATCTCGAGCACACTTTCCGCGAAGCCTTCAAGCTGCAGGGCACGCCGCTGCGCATCCAGTTCGTCACCAGCAAGAACCCGTTTGCCGACAAGGAGCGGAAATAAGTCCGGGTAAATACTTTGGCAACCCGATGTAATTTTGGGTACATTAGCCAACTCATAACAACACACATGGAGTCCACACCATGAGCAATAAAGGGCAACTCTTACAAGACCCCTTTCTCAACGCTCTCCGCCGCGAGCATGTCCCCGTCTCGATCTACCTGGTGAACGGGATCAAACTGCAGGGCCAGGTAGAATCCTTCGACCAGTACGTCGTACTGCTGAAGAACACGGTCACGCAGATGGTCTACAAGCACGCCATCTCGACGGTTGTGCCGGCGCGCCCGGTCAACCTGCAACAACAAGACCAGGCGGCCGAGCAATAATCGCCTGTCCCCAGGCCCGCCGCTCCGGCGGGCCGCTGCTTCTCCCCTCCGGAATTTGTCGATGAATGAACGTCCTGCCGCCGGCGAGCGCGCGGTGATCGTTCAGCTCGACTTCGGTCAGCCGGATCTGGCCGATCAACTGGAAGAACTGCGCCTGTTGACCGAATCGGCGGGCGGTCTGGTCGTAGCCGAAGTATTCGGCCGGCGCCAAAGCCCCGATCCGAAGACCTACGCCGGCAAGGGCAAGGTGCAGGAAATCGCCGCCATGCTGGCGGCCGGCAATGCCGATCTGGTGATTTTCAATCACGAACTGTCGCCGGCCCAGGAACGCAATCTCGAACGCGAACTCAAATGTCGTGTGATTGATCGCACCAGCCTGATTCTCGACATCTTTGCGCTGCGCGCCTCGAGCGCCGAGGGCAAGTTGCAGGTTGAACTGGCCCAATTGGAGCATCTGTCCACCCGCCTGGTGCGCGGCTGGACCCACCTCGAGCGCCAGCGCGGCGGTATCGGCCTGCGCGGTCCGGGGGAAACCCAGTTGGAAACCGACCGCCGCCTGCTCGGCAACCGCGTCAAGCTGCTCAAGGAGCGTCTCGGCCGCCTGTCC
>DASUZG010000151.1:0-2054 GCA_036376995.1 Azonexus sp.
CTGCTCGGCGAGCCGGAGCCGGAAAAGACGCCCTTCGCCCCGCTGCAGGTCTTCCCGCGGCCGCCGACCATGTGCGTGGCCTGCCCGCACCTCGGCGTCTATTACACGCTGTCGCAGGTGCGCAATCTCAACATCTCCGGCGACATCGGCTGCTACACGCTGGGCGCCGGCCACCCGTGGCAGGCGATGGACACCTGCGTCTCGATGGGCGCCTCGATGGGCGTCGCGCTCGGCATGGACAAGGGCCGCGGCGAATCCGACAAGGACAAGCGCATCGTCGCCGTGATCGGCGATTCAACCTTCCTGCACATGGGCATGCAGGGCCTGCTCGACATGGTCTACAACAAGGCCCACGTCACCGTGCTGCTCCTAGACAACCGCGCGGTCGGCATGACCGGCGGCCAGGACAACCCGGGCAACGGCCGCGACATCCACGGCGAGGAAGCGCCGCGCATCGACTTCGCCAAGCTGGTGGCGGCGCTCGGCGTCAAGGACGAGCGCATCCACGTGGTCAATCCCTACGAGCTGCCGGTGCTGTTCAAGACCATCCGCGAGGAAGTGAAGGTGCCGGACGTCTCGGTCATCATCACCGACCAGCCCTGCGTGCTGATCAAGGATTACCACAAGCTGAAGCCCTTCGAAGTCATCGACGACCAGTGCACCGGCTGCGGCAACTGCATCGACGTCGGCTGCCCGGCCATCCACGTCACCCGCCGCGGCAAGGAAGTGAAGGCCAGCGGCAAGGAAGTCGATCTCGCCTTCGTGCGCATCGAAACCTCGGTGTGCACCGGCTGCGGCCTGTGCGTCCAGCCCTGCGCGCCGAAGGCCATCGTCCATCACGTGCCGACGGCTCCGATCCAGCTCGTCAAGAAAGGTCCCTGCGCATGAGCCAGACCACCAATATTCTCGTCGTCGGCATCGGTGGCCAGGGCGTCATGACCGCCACCGAGATCCTCGCTGAAGCGGCCATCGCCATGGGCCACGACGCCAAGAAGACCGAAGTCGCCGGCATGGCCCAGCGCGGCGGGGTCGTCTCCTCGCACCTGCGCTTCGGCGCCCGCGTGCTGTCGCCGCAGATCGCGCCGGGCACTGCCGACGTGCTGCTCGGCTTCGAGTCGGCGGAAGCGATGCGCTGGCAGCACATGCTGAAACCCGGCGCCATCACGCTGACCAACACCGCCCGCCTGGTGCCGCCGGTGGTCGAACTGGGCCTCTTTGACTATCCCGCCGATCCGCTGGCCGAAATCCGCCAGACCGGCAACCCGGTGGTCGCCTTCGACGCCACCAGCATCGCGCAGAACCTGGGCGACATTCGCCTGGGCAACACCGTGATGCTGGGCGCCATCGCCGACCATCTGCCGTTCCCGGCGGAAACCCTGCTCGCCTGCGTGCTCAAGCGCTTCCAGAAAAAAGGCGAGAAGCTGGTCGAATTGAATCGCCGCGCCTTCGAAGCCGGCCGCGTGGCGGTCGGCGCCGCCCAAGCCGCCGCCGCGTAATCTGGTAAAATAGCCGCCAATTCAAAGGGAAAGGCAGCCGCCTTTCCCCTTTTCTTTTTGTTGGATGCGACGATGACGGCACAAATTATCGACGGCAAGCTCCTGGCGGAAGAACTGCGCCAGAGCTTCAAGGCCCGCGTGGAAGCGCTCACCGCCAAGGGGCACAAGCCCGGCCTGGTGGTCATTCTGGTCGGCGAGGACCCGGCCTCCCAGGTGTACGTGAAGAACAAGGTCAATGGCTGCCTGGCCATCGGCATGCATTCCGAGAAGATCGTCTACGAGAAGGATGTCGACCAGCAGGTGGTGCTCGACAAGATCGCCGCGCTGAACGCCGACCCGGCGATCCACGGCATCCTGGTGCAACTGCCGCTGCCCAAGCATTTCGACGAGGAGAAGGTACTCGAAGCAATCGCCGCCGAGAAGGACGTCGACGGCTTCCACGCCGAGAACGTCGGCGCGCTGGCCCAGGGCAATCCGCGCTTCATTCCCTGCACGCCCTACGGCGTCATGAAGATGTTCGAGAAGGGCAACGTCGACCTCAACGGCAAGGAAGCCGTG
>DASUZG010000152.1:0-5894 GCA_036376995.1 Azonexus sp.
TGCACACCCTGGCGGTGGCGGCCCATTTCGGCACCGCTCCCGGCCAGGGCCGGCTGCATCGCGACGATGTCTACATGCCGATCACCCCGATGTTCCACGTCCATGCCTGGGGGCTGCCCTACGTCGCCACCATGCTCGGCATCAAGCAGGTCTATCCCGGGCGTTATGCGCCGGACACGCTGGCGCAGTACATCCGCGACGAGAAGGTGACCTTTTCGCACTGCGTGCCGACCATCCTGCACATGCTGCTGACCAGCCCGACGGCCAAGGAAATCGACTTCTCCGGCTGGAAGGTCATCATCGGCGGCGCGGCGTTCCCCAAGGGCCTGGCGGCCGCTGCGCTGGCGCGGGGCATCGATGCCTTCGCCGGCTACGGCATGTCCGAGACCTGCCCGATCCTGAGCATCGCCCGCGTTCCGTCCGGGTTGGCGCAGGCCGATGCGGACACGCAGGCCGATCTGCGGATCCGCACCGGCTACCCGATCCCCTTGGTGGACCTGCGCACCGTCGATGGCGACATGACGGCCACGCCGCGCGACGGCCAGAGCGCCGGCGAGATCGTCGTGCGCGCCCCGTGGCTGACCCAGGGCTACCTGCACAACCCGGTTGCGTCCGAGGAACTGTGGCGCGGCGGCCGGCTGCATACCGGCGATATCGGCGTCATTGGCCCGGACGGTTGCCTGCAGGTCACCGACCGTCTCAAGGACGTGATCAAGACCGGCGGCGAATGGGTGTCCTCGCTCGAACTGGAGAACATCATCTCCCAGCATCCGTCGGTCAGCGAAGTGGCGGTGGTTGGCATCCGCGACGACAAGTGGGGCGAGCGGCCGCTGGCGCTGGTCGTGCTCAACGACGGCCAGGACGCGGCAGCCGAGGATATCAAGGGCCTCGTCGAGAAATTCGCCAAGGCCGGCCAGATTTCCCGCTACGCGGTGCCGGAACAGGTGCGCTTCGTCGCTGCGCTGGACCGCACCAGCGTCGGCAAGATCAACAAGAAGGCCATCCGCGAAAAGCTCGCGATCTGACCGTTCAACCGCTGGAGTCCAACGTGACCAAACTGCAAGTGAAGAAAGCCGCGGTGCTGGGCGCCGGCGTGATGGGCGCGCAGATCGCCGCCCATCTCGCCAACGCCGGGGTGCCGGTCGTCCTGTTCGACCTGGCGGCGCCGGAGGGCGACAAGAACGGCGTCGTCCGCAAGGCCATCGCCAGCCTGAAGAAGCTCGAACCGACGCCGCTCGCCAGCCGCGAAAAATTGAAGCACATCGATGCCGCCAACTACGACGAGCACCTGCCGCTGCTGGCCGACTGCGACCTGGTGATCGAAGCCATCGCCGAACGCATGGACTGGAAGAACGAGCTCTACGCCCGCATCGCGCCGCATCTGGCGCCGGGCGCGGTGGTCGCCTCCAACACCTCGGGCCTGTCGATCAACGCGCTCGCCCAGGGCCTGCCGGACGCCGTGCGCGGCCGCTTCTGCGGTATCCACTTCTTCAACCCGCCGCGCTACATGCCGCTGGTCGAGATCATCGCCACCGAGACGACCGATCCCGCCACCGTGGATGCCCTCGAAACCTGGCTCACCTCGCGCCTGGGCAAGAGCGTCGTGCGCGCCCTCGACACCCCGAATTTCGTCGCCAACCGCATCGGCGTCTTCTCGATCCTCGCGGTCATGCACCATACCCGCGCCTTCGGCCTCGGCTTCGACGAGTTCGATGCGCTGACCGGCCCGAAAATCGGGCGGCCGAAGAGCGCCACCTACCGCACCATCGACGTGGTCGGCCTCGACACGCTGGCGCATGTGGTGAAGACCATGCAGGACACCTTGCCGGACGATCCCTGGCATCGCCATTTCCAGGTCCCGGCCTGGCTGCAGGCGCTGATCCGGAAGGGCGCCCTGGGCCAGAAGACCAAGGGCGGCATCTTCCGCAAGGCCGGCCGGGAGATCCAGGTGCTCGATCCCGAGCGCCAGGATTACCGGACTGCGGCCGGCGAGGTCGCCGCCGAGGTCGCCGCCATCCTGAAGATCACCGAGCCGGGCGAACGGCTCGCCGCCCTCCGCGCTTCGCCGCATCCGCAGGCGCAGTTCCTGTGGGCCATCCAGCGCGACGTGTTCCATTACTGCGCCGTGCAGCTGGAACACATCGCCGACAACGCCCGCGACGTCGATTTCGCCATGCGCTGGGGCTTCGGCTGGGCCGCGGGGCCGTTCGAGACCTGGCAGGCAGCCGGCTGGGCCGAGATCGCCCGGGCCATCGCCGCCGACATCGCGGCCGGCAAGGCCATGAGCGCGACGCCGCTGCCGGCCTGGGTCAGCGACGGGCGCCGCGGCGTGCATACGCCTGAAGGTTCGTACTCGGCACGCCGGAATTGCCCGGTGCCCCGGTCGACCCTGCCGGTCTATGCCCGCCAGTTGTTCCCCGAGCGCGTGCTGGGCGAGGGCGGGGCGACCCCCGAGAAGGCCGGCGAAACGCTCTACGAGAACGACGGCGTGCGCCTGTGGCGCCTGCCGGTGGTCGATGCCGGCATCGGCATCCTCTCCTTCAAGTCGCGGATGCACGCCATCGGCGACGAGGTGCTGGCCGGCGTGCAGCAGGCGATCAGTCAGGCCGAAGCCACGCTCGACGGCCTGGTGCTGTGGCACGAGCCGCCCTTCGCCGTCGGCGCCGACCTGACCCGGATCGGTGCCACCTGCGCGGCCGGCGATTTCGGCAGCCTGGAAACGCTTGTCGCCGAATTCCAGCGCACCACCCTGGCCGTCAAGTATTCCCGGCTGCCGGTCGTGGCCGCCGTGCAGGGCATGGCCCTCGGCGGCGGCTGCGAATTCGCCATGCACGCCGCCCACCGTGTCCTGGCGCTGGAGAGCCAGGTCGGCCTGGTCGAAGCCGGCGTCGGCCTGATCCCGGCCGGCGGCGGCTGCAAGGAGTTCGCCCTGCGTGCCGCCGGCTGGGCGGCCCGTTCGGCAACGCCCGGCGAACTGTTGGCCTTCCTCCAGCCGGCATTCATGACGATTGCCATGGCCAAGACCAGCCAGAGCGCGCTGGAAGCGGTCGAACTCGGCTTCGGCAAGGACGCCGACACGATCCTCTTCAATGCCCGCGAGCTGCTCTACGTCGCCATCCGCGAGGCCCGGGCCATGGCCGAGGCCGGCTACGCGCCGCCGATGCCGGCGCGCGGCATCCCGGTGGCCGGCCGGGCAGGCATCGCCGCGCTGGAGATGACGCTGGTCAACATGCGCGACGGCGCCATGATCTCGGCGCACGACTACCAGGTCGCCCGTGCCGCGGCCGTCGCCATCTGCGGCGGCGAGATCGAGGCCGGCAGCGAAGTGGACGAGGCCTGGCTGCTCGCCGTCGAGCGCCGCCTGTTCGTCGACTTGCTGAAGACTCCCGAAACCCAGGCCCGGATCAAGCACATGCTGGAAACCGGCAAGCCTTTGAGGAACTGACATGAGCAAACAGATCCAGGACGCCTACATCGTCGCCGCCACCCGCCTGCCGGTGGCCAAGCGCGCCGGCGCCTTCCGCCACGTCCGGCCGGACGACCTGCTGGCCCACGCCATCAAATCCGTCGTCGCCCAGGTGCCGGCCGTCGATCCGGCGCTTATCGGCGACGTCATCGTCGGCTGCGCCATTCCGGAAGCCGAGCAGGGCATGAACATCGCCCGCATCGGCCTGTTGCTGGCCGGCCTGCCGGATACGGTGGCCGGCATGACCATCAACCGCTTCTGTTCCTCGGGACTGCAGGCGGTGGCCGATGCCGCCAACCAGATCCGTCTCGGCCAGGCCGACGTGATGATTGCCGCCGGCACCGAGTCGATGACGGCGATGGCCAACATCATGGGCAACAAGGTGCTGCCCAATCCCGCCATCTTCAGCGACGAGCACCTGGGCATCGCCTACGGCATGGGCTTGACCGCCGAGCGGGTGGCAAGCCGCTGGCAGATCGGCCGCGAGGCGCAGGACGCCTTCGCCGTCGAGTCGCACCGCAAGGCCTGCGCCGCCATCGAAGCCGGGCATTTCACGGCCGAGATCACGCCCTACACGGTGTGCGCGCAGTTGCCGGACCTGGCGACGGGCCAGATCCGGCAGCGGCAATCGACCGTGGACACCGACGAAGGGCCGCGCGCCGATGCCTCGGCCGACAAGCTCGGCAAGCTGCGCACGGTCTTCCATGCCCGGGGTTCGGTCACGGCCGGGAACGCCTCGCAGATGTCGGACGGCGCCGCCGCCGTCATGCTGGTCTCGGAAAAGGTGCTGGCCCGCTACAACCTGACGCCGCTCGCCCGCTTCGCCGGCTACGCGGTCGGCGGCGTGGCGCCGGAGATCATGGGTATCGGTCCGGTCGCGGCCATCCCCAAGGTATTGGCCCAGACCGGCATCCGCCAGGACGACCTCGACTGGATCGAGCTGAACGAAGCCTTCGCCGCCCAGGCCCTGGCGGTGACCCGGGAACTCGGCCTCGACCCGGCCAAAATCAACCCGCTGGGCGGCGCCATCGCCCTCGGCCACCCGCTCGGCGCCACCGGCGCCATCCGCACCGCCACCCTGGTGCATGGCCTGCGGCGCACCGGCGGCCGCTACGGCATGGTGTCGATGTGCATCGGCACCGGCATGGGCGCCGCCGGCATTTTCGAGGCGCTCTGAGCGCCGCACTGCAACGACAAAAGGACAATACTCATGAGCGACTACATCGCCCCGATCAAGGACATCCGCTTCGTCATGGACGAAATCGCCGGCCTGGCAAGCATCTCGCAACTGCCCGGCTTCGAGGAAGCGACGCCGGACCTGGCCGACGCCATCGTCGAGGAAGCCGGCAAATTCACCGCCGGCATCCTGGCCCCGCTGAACCGCGTCGGCGACCGCGAAGGCTGCCAGCTGGGCGCTGCCGGCGTGACCACCCCGGCGGGCTGGAAGGAGGCCTACCAGGCTTTCTGCGAAGGCGGCTGGAGCGGCATCAGCGCGCCGCTGGATTTCGGCGGGCAGGGCCTGCCGGAAGTTCTCGGCACGGCGGTCAAGGAGATGACCTGTTCCGCCAATCTCTCCTTCTCCCTGGCGCCGATGCTGACCGGTGGTGCCGTCGCGGCGCTGCTGACCTGCGCCAGCGACGAGCTGAAGGCCACCTACCTGGAGAAGATGATCACCGGCGAATGGACCGGCACCATGAACCTGACCGAGCCGCAGGCCGGCTCCGACCTGGCGCTGATCCGCTCGCGCGCCGAGCCGCAGGCCGACGGCAGCTACCGCGTCTTCGGCCAGAAGATCTTCATCACCTACGGCGACCACGACCTGACCGACAACATCGTCCATCTGGTGCTGGCCCGCCTGCCGGATGCCCCGGCCGGCGTGAAGGGCATCTCGCTCTTCCTGGTGCCGAAGTTCCTGGTCAATGCCGACGGTTCCTTGGGCGCGCGCAACGACGCCCATTGCGTCTCCATCGAGCACAAGCTCGGCATCCACGCCAGCCCGACCTGCGTCCTCGCCTTCGGCGACAACGGCGGCGCCGTCGGCTACCTGCTCGGCGAAGCCAACCGCGGCCTCGAATACATGTTCATCATGATGAACGAGGCGCGCCTGGGCGTCGGCCTGCAGGGCATCGCGCTGGGCGAGCGGGCCTACCAGCAGGCGCTGGCCTATGCCCGCGAACGCAAGCAGGGACGCGATGCGGTGACCGGCGAAGCGCTGGTCAGCATCGACAAGCACCCCGACATCCGGCGCATGCTGCTGCTGATGAAGTCACGCGTCGAAGCCGGCCGCGCCACTGCCTACTACACCGCCGGCCTGCTCGACCGGGCGCACGCCGGGACCGATCCCGCGCAGCGCCAGCGCGACCTCTACGTCGCCGAATTCCTGATTCCCGTCGTCAAGGGCGGCGGCACCGAAATGGGCATCGACGTC
>DASUZG010000153.1:0-4625 GCA_036376995.1 Azonexus sp.
CCCAGTGCCCCGACTTTTCCCACAGCGTCTTGTCGAGAATCTGCGGGCAGCGCACTTCCTGGTAACCGTTGTTGCGATAGACGGCACGCATGTACTGCTCGATCTCCTGCCATACCGCCCAGCCCTTGGGATGCCAGAAGACTAGGCCCGGCGCCTCTTCCTGCATGTGAAACAGGTCGTATTGCTTACCCAGGCGGCGATGGTCGCGCTTTTCAGCCTCTTCCAGCATATGCAGGTAGGCGTCGAGATCTTCCTTCTTGGCCCAAGCAGTACCGTAGATACGCTGCAGCTGTTCGTTGCGATGATCACCGCGCCAGTAGGCGCCAGCAACCTTCATCAGCTTGAAGACCTTGAGCTTGGCCGTGGTCGGCACGTGCGGGCCGCGGCACAGGTCGATGAAATCGCCTTCGCGATACAGCGACACCTGCTGATCGGCCGGAATGGCCGCAATCAGCTCGGCCTTGTACTTCTCGCCCTGGCCGAGGAAGAACTGCACAGCCTCGTCGCGGCTCCAGACTTCGCGGCTGACCGGGATATCCTTCTTGGCCAGCTCGGCCATGCGCTTCTCGATCGCCACCAGGTCTTCCGGCGTAAACGGGCGCTTGTAGGCGAAGTCGTAGTAGAAGCCGTTCTCGATGACCGGACCGATGGTGACCTGCGCTTCCGGGAACAATTCCTTGACGGCGTAGGCCAACAGGTGCGCCGTCGAGTGGCGGATCAGCTCCAGGCCTTCCGGATCCCGATCGGTGATGATCGCCAGATCGGCGTTGCGCTCGATCAAAAAGGAGGTATCGACCAGCGCGCCATCGACCTTGCCGGCCAGCGCGGCACGGGCCAGCCCGGCACCGATACTGGCTGCGACCTCGGCGATGGTGACCGGCTGCTCGAACGAGCGGATGGATCCGTCAGGCAGTTTGATATCGGGCATGGCAAATCTCTGGGCGAAAAAAAAGTGCGGGGCGAGCCGCACTTTTTTGGTCAAACAAAGGCTGACTCGATTAGCGTTTCTGAACTGCAGTGCAAGTTCGGAAATTCATCAATTCAACCCTGTCAGGAATTTGGTAGGCGGTATTGGAATCGAACCAACGACCTCCACGATGTCAACGTGGCGCTCTAACCAACTGAGCTAACCGCCTGAAGAAGGTGCGCATTATAGACCGTATTCAGAGCCTGTCAACACCTTTGTTGCAAAAAGTCTGCTCGCAGCCTGGAAAGCGCCGTTTCAGTGCAGCGCGACAGCCCTGTGCATCCGCAGTAAGATGCGCCCTCCCAAGAAGGAGAACCCCATGAATGAAGGCTGGATTGCCTTGGCAATCGTCTGCGCCGTGCTGGTCGGCGCCGTGATGCCGCTGCTGCGCAAGGACCGGCCGGGCGATGCCCCGCCGCCGCCCCGTGAAACGCTGCGCGACTGGCGCAGCGGGAAATAAGACGATGAGCACGACCGAGACCCGCATCACCGACCTGGAAATCAAGATCAGCTACGCCGAGGACCTGATCGACGAACTGAACCGGACGGTCTTCCGCCAGCAGCAGCAGATCGACCTGCTGCTCGCCGAAATCAAGATTCTGCGCGACCACGTCCGCAGCGCCGAACCGAACGAGCCGCGCAGCCTGCGCGACGAGATCCCGCCGCATTACTGAGAGTCCCTTTGACTGCAACAACCCGCACGACGGTCATCTATCACGCCGATTGCATCGACGGTTTCGGTGCCGCCTATGCCGCCTGGCGGCGCTTTGGCGACAACGCCCGCTACCGGCCGCTGCACCACGGAGAAACCGTGGCTGCCGCCGAGCTGGCCGGCGACGATGTCTATATTCTCGATTTTTCCTTTGCCCCGGCCGAACTCGAAGCGATGGCGACGAACACCCGTTCGCTGACCCAGATCGACCACCATGTTTCAGCCCGCAACGCCTGGAGCGACCGCCTGACGACCGAGGCCGACGGCGCCCAGACCTACCGCCATCCCGCACTGCCGCTGCAGATCGTCTTCGACCTGGACAAGTCGGGTGCTCGCCTGGCCTGGGAACATTTCTCGCCCGGCCAGCCGCTGCCGCTGCTGTTGCAGCACATCGAGGACCAGGACCTGTGGCGCTTTGTGCTGCCGGAAACCAGCCGGCTGTGCCGCGCCCTGCGCCTGCAGCCTTTCGACTTCGCCATCTGGCACGAGTTGGTGGAACAAACGGCCAGCAACGACACGGCCCGCTATCGGCAGTTGTTGAGCGATGGCGGCGCCATCGAAAGCTTTTTCCGCATCGAAGTCGACCGTCTGGCCGCCAGCCGATTGCGCCAGCCCGCCCGCCTGCGCGGCGAGCCGGTCGATGCGCTGCAGGCCCTGCGCCACGGCCAGGCGACCGTGACCGATGGCGAATCGACCTGGCTGGCGGTGACCGGCCTCGCGGTCAATGCCAGCACCCTGTTCAGCTCCGAGCTCGGCCACCGGCTGGCGCAACAGAGCGGCAGTTTCGGGCTGACCTGGCAACTGGCCGCCGACGGCGAAGTCAAGGCCTCGCTGCGCTCCGAAGGCGAGTTCGACGTTGCCGCCATCGCCGCCCGCTACGGCGGCGGCGGCCACCGCAACGCGGCCGGTTTCCGGCTGCCGCTGGCCCGCTTCGCCACCGAGGTGCTCGGCCTCGCCGCCGATCAGGTCAGTACGTAATTCTTGATTTGGGGCGCCGTGCCGAGCGGCGCCAGATCGACCATTTCGCAGACCGAGACTTCGATGGTGTGGCACAGCGCATCGAGCGCCAGGTCGTTGGCCTCGGTGCCGAACGGCTCCTCGATCTGCTCGCCGATCATTTCCAGGGCCAGGAAGGTATAGGCGACGAAGGTCGCGATCAGCGGCGTCAGCCAGCCGATGCTGGTGGCCAGGCCGATCGGCAGCAGCAGGCAGTAGCACATCACGGTGCGGTTCATCAGCACGCGGTAGGTATAGGGAATCGGCGTGCTGGCAATGCGCTCGCAGGCGCCGGACGTTTCCGCCAGCCCGTTCAGGCTCTTGTCGATGGCCAGCCATTGCACCTCCGACAGCCGGCCGGTGCGCTGCGCCGCGGCCAGTTCGCGGGCCATCGCCAGCAGCACGATCTGCGGCTGGAAGCGGGCGGCCGTAACTTCGGCCAGCAGCGCCGGTTCCAGGCGCAACGCCAGATCGGCGGCGGCATCGGTCTGCCGCAACTGGTGCTTCAGCGCATAGGCAAAGGCGGCCACCTGGCGCGCCAGGGCCTGGCGCACTGCCAGCCCGTCGCCGCCCGGCAGGCTGCCGGTGACCTGGCGGACCAGGCTGCGCGCGGCGATCAGCACGCCGCCCCACTGCTTGCGCGCTTCCCAGTAGCGGTCGTAGCTGACCGAGTTGCGAAAGCCGAGGAAGATGGCCAGCGCCACGCCCATCAGCGTGAAGGGCGGAATGCTCAGCGCCGACTCGGCATGGGCGTTCATCCACCAGTCGCGGCTCAGCACGCTGAGTACCGACACGGCGACGACCAGCGCCAGACGCCCGACGATGTCCTGCAGGACCGAGCCGCGCCAGACGAACAGCAGACGGAACCAGTGGTGACGAGGACGGACGATCATGGCGCGAATTCCCGGCAGACGAAATGAAAAAAGCCGCCCATCTTTCGATTGAAGCGGCTTTGGCTGCGCTGGTGCCCAGGAAGGGACTCGAACCCCCACGTATTGCTACGCCAGAACCTAAATCTGGTGCGTCTACCAATTTCGCCACCTGGGCGGGCGGCGCGCATTCTAACACCGCCATGCCGTCAGCCCCTATACTTGCCGCCCCATGCCCGTCGACCACTACGAAAACTTTCCCGTCGCCTCGCTGCTGGTACCGGCCCGCCTGCGCCGGCCGATCGAAGTCATCTACCGCTTCGCGCGTAGCGCCGACGATATCGCCGACGAGGGCGACGCGGCGCCCGCAGAACGTCTGGCGGGCCTGGCCGCCTATCAGGCCGAACTCGACCGCATCGAGCAGGGCGAAGCGCCGCAAACGCCGCTGTTTGTCGAACTGGCCGCCGTCGTCACCCGCTACCGCCTGCCGCTGCAACTCTTTCGCGACCTGCTCGACGCTTTCGCCCAGGATGTCGTCAAGAAGCGCTACGCCGACTATCCGGAACTGGTCGATTACTGCCGCCGCTCGGCCAACCCGGTCGGCCGCATGGTGCTGCACCTGTTCGGGCGCACGGAAGCGGAGCATCTCGACCAGTCGGACTGCATCTGCACGGCGCTGCAACTGATCAACTTCTGGCAGGACGTCGCCGTCGACTGGCAGAAGGACCGCGTCTATATCCCGCAGAGTGACCTGCCGCATTTCAAGGTCAGCGAAGCCGATATCGCCGCCGGCCGCTGCACGCCGGCATGGACGGCGCTGATGAATTTCGAGATCGACCGCGCCGAAGCGCTGATGCGCCGCGGCCTGCCGTTGGTCCATGCCCTGCCAGGCCGTCTCGGCTGGGAAATCCGCCTGACCGTGCAGGGTGGCCTGCGTATCCTCGAACGCCTGCGCCAGGTGCACGGCGACGTCTTCCGCCACCGGCCCAAGCTCGGCCCGTGGGACTGGGCCGTGCTGCTCGGCCGCTCGCTTACAATGTAGCCCCATGAATCCCGACCAATACTGCCAGGAGAAGTGCGC
>DASUZG010000154.1:0-6786 GCA_036376995.1 Azonexus sp.
CTGTTCGTCTCGGCGCGCACCGGCGCCGGCATCCCGCAACTGCTGCACGTGCTCGCGTCCTTGGCGCCGAACCCGGCCGAAGGCAATCCGCCGTCCTTCTACAAGGGCGCACCGGGTGCTGCCGGCGAACCCTTCGCCGCCGTGCCGGACGCCGGCAGGCATGTGCTGGCGCACGTCTTCAAAGTGGTCGCCGATCCCTACATGGGCAAGATCGGCGTCTTCCGCGTGCACCAGGGCACGGTGAAGAAAGACATGCAGCTGTTCGTTGGCGACGGCAAGCGCCCGTTCAAGGTCGCCCACCTCTATCAGTTGCAGGGCAAGGACACGGTCGAGGTCGAGCAACTGCTGCCCGGCGATATCGGCGCCGTCGCCAAGGTCGACGAGATCGCCTTCGACTGCGTGCTGCACGACTCGCACGACGAGGACCACATTCACCTCACGCCGCTGGAATTTCCCCGGCCGATGACCGGCCTGGCGGTGGAAACGCGCAAGAAGGGCGACGAGCAGCGCCTGTTCGACATCCTCGGCAAGCTCGCCATGGAAGACCCGACCTTCGTCGTCGAGCGCCATCCGTCGAGCAACGAGACGGTCATCCGCGGCCTCGGCGAAATCCACCTCAAGGCCAAGCTCGAGAAGATGGCTGGCCAGTACAAGCTCGACGTCGATACGCGGCCGCCGCGCATTCCCTACCGCGAGACCATCACCGCCCCGGCCGAGGCCATGCACCGGCACAAGAAGCAGTCGGGCGGCGCCGGCCAGTTCGGCGAAGTGCATCTGCGCATCGAACCGAAAGGCCGCGGCGAGGGCTTCGAGTTCGTTGATGCGGTCAAGGGCGGGGTGATTCCCGGCGTCTTCATGGCCGCCGTCGAGAAAGGCGTGCGCCAGGGCCTGGAAGGCGGCGTCGTCGCCGGCTACGAGGTCGAGGACCTGAAGGTCACGGTGTACGACGGCAAGACCCATCCGGTTGACGGCAAGGAAGTGGCGTTCACCATCGCCGGCCGCAAGGCGGTCGTCGAGGCCATCCGCAATGCCCGGCCGATCGTGCTCGAACCCATCGTCAATATCGAGATCGTCGTGCCCGAAGCGGCCATCGGCGACCTGGCCGGCGACCTTTCCGGGCGCCGCGGCCACATCACCGGCACCGACGGCCGCGGCCACGGCCAGGCGGCGATCGCCGGCGAAGTGCCGCTGGCCGAACTCAACGACTACCAGTCGCGGCTCAAGTCGCTGACCGGCGGCCAGGGCAGCTACACCATCGAGTTCGCCCGCTATGCGGCAGTGCCGCCCAATGTGCAGCAGCAGCTGGCGAGCCGCTTCCAGCTGCACGACGAGGACGAGTGAACGATGATGGCGAGCCATGACAGTACCGGATGCCGGGCCGCCGCGCCCCGGCCGGAGACCGGATGACCGAGGGCCGCGGCTGGTTTGCCGCCGCCCGGCCGTTGCGCCGCCGCTTCGCCGCCGCGCTGGTGGTCGTCTTCGTGCTGATCGGCGGCCTGGCCCTGCTGTTCTTCGACTACGCCACCGGCCGTATCGTCGATGCGCTCGGCCGCAGCTTCGCCGAGCGCCAGGCGCAGTTCGACCGTGAGCGCCTGCTCGGGCCGCTGCTGACCGAGGTCGCGCTGGCGCGCAAGCTGGCCGATTCGCCGCTGCTGCAGCGCTGGGCCGGCGACGAACACAACCCGGTGCTGAAGCGCGAGGCCCTGGGCGAACTGGAAAGCTACCGCCGGCATTTCCGCGACGGCAGCTATTTCTTCATCCCGCGCGCCTCCGGCAACTACTATCACAACGACCGCGCCAACAAGTACCCGGGCGGCGGCATCGCCCAGGTGGTGCGCCCGGGCCTGGCCGAGCATGCGTGGTATTTCGCCGCCGTGGCCAGCGCCCAGCCGGCGCAGCTCAACGTCGAGCACAATCCGGCGCTCGGCAAGACCAATGTCTGGATCAACATCCAGGTCCGCCGCGGTGACGAGGTGCTGGGCATGGCCGGCACCGGCCTCGATCTCGGCGAATTCACCCGTGCCATGACGGCGACGACGCCCGGCGTCTATGGTGTGCTGCTCGATGCCGAGGGCGCCATCCAGGTCCATCCCGATGCGACGCTGATCGATTTCAACACCCGCGCCAAGCGGCCGGCGGAGCGCCACACCATTTTCGGCCTGCTCGCCTCGGCCGACGAAGAGCAGCGCCTGCACGACAGCCTGGCCCGCCTGCTGGCCGGCACCAGCAGCATCGAAGTGCAGCGCCTGACGCTGTCCGGGCGCTCCGAACTGGTGGCGATGACCTACCTGAAGGAAATCGGCTGGTACAACCTGGCCGTCGTCGATACCGCGCAACTCGCCAGTCGCGGCGAATTCACGCTGCTCGGGCTGCTCATCGGCGGCGCCATGCTGCTGACCATCGTCGTCGTGCTGACCCTGCTCGAGCGCATGGTGATCCGTCCGCTGCGCCAGCTGCTGCTCGGTGCCCGCGCCATCGCCGGCGGCGACTACGCGGCCCGCGTCGGCCCCGGCGGCGCCGCCGAGCTCGACGAACTGGGCCAGACCTTCAACCGCATGGCGGACACCGTCAGCGACTACACCGGCCGGCTGGAACAGCGCGTCGCCGAGCGCACCCGCGAACTGGCCGCCGCCAACCGCGAACTGACTGCCGCCCGCGATGCGGCCGAAGCGGCCAACCGGGCCAAGAGCGAAGTCCTCGCCAACATGAGCCACGAAATCCGCACGCCGATGAACGGCGTCATCGGCATGGCCTCGCTGCTGCTCGGCACCCGGCTCGACGAGGAACAGCTGGAATACGCGCGGACCATCGACAGCAGCGCCGGCGCGCTGCTCGGCGTGATCAACGACGTGCTCGACTTTTCCAAGATCGAGGCCGGACGGATGGACCTGGAGTGCATCGACTTCGACCTGCGGGCGCTGGTCGATGACGTGATGGCCATCGTCGCCTTCCGCGCCGCCGAAAAGCAGCTGCCGCTGGCGGCGCTGGTCGATGCCGACGTGCCGTCCCTGCTGCGCGGCGATCCCGGGCGCCTGCGGCAGATCCTGATCAACCTGGTCGGCAATGCGATCAAATTCACCGATGCCGGCGAAGTCAGCCTGCACATCCGCCGCCAGGACGAGGTCGACGGCCGCGTCGCGCTGCGCGGCGAGGTCCGCGACACCGGCATCGGCATCGCGCCCGAGCAGCAGCAGCGCCTGTTCCAGGCCTTCAGCCAGGCCGATGCCTCGATGACCCGGCGCTTCGGCGGCACCGGCCTCGGCCTGGCCATCTCGCAACGCCTGGTCGAGCTGATGCACGGCCGCATCGGCGTCGTCAGCGCGCCCGGCGAAGGCTCGACCTTCTGGTTCGAGATCACCCTGGCCCGCCAGGCCGGCGACGCGGCGCCGTGCCCGCGCCTGGTGCACGAGCTGGCCGGACAGCGGGTGCTGGTGGTGGACGACAATGCCAGCAGCCGGCGCATGCTCGAACTGCAGCTGGAAAATCTCGGCTGCGCGGTCGTGCCGGCCGCCAGCAGCGCCGGCGGCCTGGCCGCGATGCGGGCGGCACAGGCTGCCGGGCAGCCGTTCGCGGTGGCCATCATCGACCCGCAGATGCCGGACATCGAGGGCCTGTCGCTGACCCGCCACATCCGCGACGATCCGGCGCTGGCGGCGACGCCGCTGCTGATGCTGACCTCCCTGACCAGCCGTGGCGATGCCCGCTTGAGCCGCGACGCCGGCTTCGACGCCTTCCTCAGCAAGCCGGTCAAGCAGGCGCTGCTGGAGAGCGCCCTGCGCACGCTGCTCGGCATGGCCGGCGAGCCGCCGCCGGCCGTTGCCCACCCGGCCCAGGCCGGGCGGCGCGGGCGCATCCTGCTGGCCGAGGACAATCCGACCAACCGCCGGCTGGCGCTCAAGCTGCTGGAGCGGATGGGGCACCAGGTGGAAGTCGCCGACAACGGGCTGGAAGCCCTGGAACGCCTGGCCGGCAGCCGCTTCGACCTGGTCCTGATGGATTGCCAGATGCCGGTGATGGATGGCTTCCAGGCCGTCGCCGCCATTCGCGCCGGCGCCGTGGCCGGCATCGACAGCCGCCTGCCGGTGATCGCCATGACCGCCGGCGCGCTCGACAGCGACCGCGAGAATGCGCTGGCGGCGGGCATGAGCGATTACCTGGCCAAGCCGATCGACGTCCGCAGCTTCGAAACCTGCCTGCAGCGCTGGCTGGCCCCGCACGCCTAGCCCGGCCGGCGCGATTGGCGGCGCCAGTCCAATGGGTTAAATTGGGCGGACGACGGTTCTTCGGGGAGAGCGAAATGCGGCTGTTGCTGTGCGTCGTGTTGCTGAGCGCAACACTGGTCCGGGCCGAGCCGGTGCCGATCGGCTTCGTCAAGAATGTGGCCGGCGAGGCCTCGGTCACCACCGCCGGCCAGCAGCGCAAGGCCGAGGTCGGCTCACCCATTCATGTCGGCTCGGTGCTCCGGACCGGTGCCCAGGGCACCCTGGGCGTGACCTTCAAGGACGAGACGGTGATGTCCTTCGGGCCGAACACCGAATTGACGGTCGACGAATACCTCTACGAGCCGAGCCGCGGCAAGCTCAAGTTGAACAGCAAGCTCGCCCGGGGCAGCATGAACTACGTCTCCGGCGTCATCGCCAAGCTGCAGCCGGAGGCCGTCTCGGTGCGCACCCCGGCCGGCCTGATCGGCGTGCGCGGCACGCAGTTCCTGCTCAAGGTGGAGGACTAGCCATGGCCCGCCTGTCCGGATTGTTGGCTGGCGCCTGTGCGCTGTTCCTGCTGGCCGCCTGCGGCAAATCCTATGTCGTGCTGCTGGAGAATCCCGACGGCAGCACCGGCGCGATCGTGGTCAAGGGCGCCAAGGGCGAGCAGGTCATCGACCAGGCGCGCCAGGGGGCGGCCATCGACGGCTCGCGTCCGCCGGCGGCCGTCGCCGAAGCCGACATCGCGCGCGATTTCGGCCAGGCGATGGCTGCCCGGCCGATGCTGCCGGAGCGCTTCCTGCTCTATTTCGAAAGTGGCGGCGCGCAACTGACCGCCGAGTCGGCCGCGCTGCTGCCGACCATCGTCGAGCGCGCCTCCCGCCGGCCGGCGGTCGACGTCTCGATCATCGGCCATACCGACACGCTCGGGCGGGCCGAGCAGAACGAGCAACTGGCGCTGCAGCGGGCCCAGGCGATCGCCGACCAGATCAAGGCCAAGGGCTTGAAGGTGCATGCCCTGAGCGTCGAATCGCACGGCGAACGCAACCTGCTGGTGGCCACGCCGGACGAGACATCGGAACCGCGCAACCGCCGGGTCGAAGTGTCGCTACGCTGAAATAGGGGCCGGGGGGGCCGGCAGGGGAGGGGGGATGTTCAACAAGCTGACGATCCGCTTCCAGCACTGGGTGCTGGGACTGGTCATGCTGCTGGTCGTGGCGCTGGCGGCGCTGTTCCTGATGACGGTCTTCAAGACCTTCCGCAACGTCGCCGAGGAGCGGGCGCTCGGCAGCTTCGCGCAGATCGCCGACCAGACCTGGCTGCGCCTGGAGCACATGCTGCAGGGCAGCGCCCGCTTCGTCACCGCGCAGGCCCACGGCGACCTCGCCCAGTTCGTCGAGCCGGACGGCCGGCTCAACCGCCGCGACATGGTCGCCCCGTTCATCGCCTCGATGGAAGCCGATGCCGGCGTCTATTCCCATTACTTCGCCCTCGGCAACGAGGAATTCCTGCAGGTCATCGGCATCCGCGCCGACGCGCGGCTGATCAAGGCCCTGCAGGCGCCGCCGGAGGCCCATTTCGCGGTGCGCCGGATCACCGGCACGGCGACGCGCAACGAGGAATGGCTGTTCCTCGACCGCCAGCGCCAGGAGCTCGGCCGGCGCGTCGCTCCGGCCGCCTACCTCCCCAGCCAGCGGCCGTGGTACGGCGCCGCCCTGCAGCGCGGCGGGCTGGTCGTCACCGATCCCTATCTGTTCGCCTCCAACGGCGAGCCGGGCATCACCGTGGCCGTACCGCTGCCTGAGCGGGCCGGCGTGCTCGCCAGCGATATCAGCCTGGCCTCGCTGCACGCGGTGCTGACCCGGCTGCCGCTGCCGGCCAACGGCATGGTCGCGGTCCAGGATGGCCAGGGGCGGATCCTGGTCTTCCATGGCCAGGGCGAACGCTACGCCGGGCTGCAGGTCGCGCCGCTGACCCGGCCGGCCGACCTGAACCATCCCTACCTCGGCGTGCTGGCATCGACGGCAGCCGGCAGTGGTGCCGCCGTGGTCAACTACGGGCCGGGTGCCGGCGAGCGCTTCGCGGTGGCGCGCTACCGCTCGCAGCCGGTCGACGGGGCGGTGTTCACCATCGTCGTCACCGCGCCGCTCGCCGATTTTCTCGGCCCCTACCGCGAGGCCGGGGGCGACGTCATGGGCATGTCGATCGTCATCCTGCTGGTGTTGCTGCCGCTCGCCTGGCTCGGCTCGCGCCAGGTGGCGCGGGCGCTGCAGCGCATGGCCGAGGATTCGGAGCGCCTGAAGCAGCTCGATTTCTCGCAGCCGCCGCAGCCGCCTTCGACCTTCCTCTATGAAATCAAGGTGCTGGGCGAAGCGCAGTGCGTGATGCAGGGCGCCATCCAGCGGCGCACCGAGGAACTCGGCCAGGCCCAGAAGAAGCTCGCCAGCCTGGTCGACAACGGCATCCGGCTGACCCGCGAGCAGGACCGGGCGGTGCTGATGCGGCACATCCTGGCCGGCGCCCGCGAGATCACCAACTGCATGGCCGCCACGCTGTTCCTGAAGACCGAGCACAACACGCTGAT
>DASUZG010000155.1:0-5320 GCA_036376995.1 Azonexus sp.
CTCGAACGCCTGCGCCAGGTGCACGGCGACGTCTTCCGCCACCGGCCCAAGCTCGGCCCGTGGGACTGGGCCGTGCTGCTCGGCCGCTCGCTTACAATGTAGCCCCATGAATCCCGACCAATACTGCCAGGAGAAGTGCGCCGCCAGCGGCTCCTCCTTCTATTACAGCTTCCTGTTCCTGCCCCTCGAGCGCCGGCGCGCGATCATGGCGCTCTATGCCTTCTGCCGCGAAGTCGATGACGTCGTCGACGAGTGCCACGACCTCTCCATAGCCTCGACCAAGCTCGTCTGGTGGCGCCAGGAAATCGACCGGGTCGCCAACGGTCAGCCGCAGCACCCGGTCGGCCAGGCCTTGCAGGCCGTCGGCAGCCAGTTCAACCTGCCCGCCGAACAGTTGCTGGAAATCATCGACGGCATGGAGATGGACCTGCAGCAGTCGCGCTATCTCGACTTCAAGGGCCTGTCGCTGTACTGCTACCGCGTCGCCAGCGTGGTCGGCCTGCTGGCTGCCGAAATCTTCGGCTACCAGGACCGCCAGACGCAGAAATACGCGCACGACCTAGGCATGGCCTTCCAGCTAACCAACATCATCCGCGACATCGGCGAGGATGCGCGGCGCGGCCGCATCTACATCCCGATGGACGAGTTGAAGCAGTTCAACGTGCCGGCCGCCGACATCCTGAACGCCAAGTATTCGGACAACTTCACCGCCCTGATGCAGTTCCAGTACGACCGGGCGCAGCAGTACTACGCCCAGGCCTTCGCCCAGTTGCCGGCGGTCGACCGCAAGAACCAGCGTCCGGGCCTGATCATGGCGGCGATCTATCGCACCCTGCTCGACGAAATCCGCGCCGAGAACTTCCAGGTGCTGCACCAGCGCATCGCGCTGACGCCGGTGCGCAAGCTGTGGCTGGCCACCAGGACCTGGATCAAGGGCTGAACGCCATGCGCGTGGCCGTCATCGGCGGCGGCTGGGCCGGTCTTGCCGCCGCCGTCGACCTGACGGCGGCCGGCGTCGCCACCACCCTCTACGAAGCCGGCCGCGTCTTCGGCGGCCGCGCCCGCTGCGTCGAACTCGACGGCCGGCGCCTCGATAACGGCCAGCACATCCTGCTCGGCGCCTACCGCGACACGCTGGACCTGATGCGCCGGGTCGGCGCCGATCCCGACGCGTTGCTCGCCCGCCACCCGCTGCAGGTCGTCGACAACGACGGTTTTCGTCTTGCCCTGCCGAAACTGCCGGCGCCGCTCAACCTCGCCTGGGGGCTGTTGGCCGCGCGTGGCGTCAGCTTCAGCGAAAAACTGCGGACCGCGTTGTGGATGCAGGGCGTCAAGGCCCGCCGTTTCCGCCTGGGTGCCGACTGCAGTGTCGCCGAATGGCTCGATGCCGCCGGCCAGACCGGCACGCTGCGCCGCCGGCTGTGGGAGCCGCTGTGCCTCGCCGCGCTGAACACGCCGGCCGAACGCGCCTCCGCCCAGCTGTTCGCCAACGTGCTGCGCGACAGCCTGGGCAGCGCGCGGCGCGAAGATACCGACCTGCTCCTGCCGCGTTGCGATTTCGGTCGCCTGCTCGCCGAGCCGGCAACAAACTGGCTGACGGAGCATGGCGCGACACTGCGCGCCAACACGCGGGTGCGCAGCCTGCATGCCGGCGTCAAGGCGGTCACGCTCGATGGCGAGGACTACGCCGCCGCCATCATCGCCACCGCGCCGCAGCACGCCGGCCACCTGTGGCCGGCACTGGCCGGGCATTTTGACTACGAGCCGATCGCCACCGTCTATCTGCAGTATCCGGCCACGACCCGCCTGCCCTCCCCGCTGCAAAGCCAGCACGGCCCCTGTGGCCAATGGGTGGTCGACCGTGGAGACGGCCTCTTGGCCTGCGTGCTCAGCGGCCACGGCGACTGGGAAGCGCTCGACGACGCGGCGCTGGCCCGGCAACTGGCCGATGAACTGAATCTCGGCGAAGCCCCCGGCTGGCACCGGGTAATCCGCGAAAAACGCGCCACCTTCGCCTGCCGCCCCAACCTTGCGCGCCCGCCGGCGACGCTGGCGCCGCGCCTGTTCCTGGCCGGCGACCACAGTTGGGCCGAGTATCCGGCCACCCTCGAAGGCGCCGTGCGTAGCGGCCGGCGCGCCGCCCGGCTGGCGCTGGCCGCAGGCTGAGGTCTGCACCTTCCCAAGACCGCCGGCGCCGGAATTGTGCGATTGCTGTGATGCGGATCAATGGCGCCGCCCGGCCGCCTGCGGTCTACTTGTGCCATCGCCCCTTGCCCCACGAACCGCCATGAACGACTCCAGCCCCCTGCCCACCTCCGACCAGGTCCGCGCCGCGTTGCGCGCCGTGGTCGATCCGGAAGTCGGCATCAATATCGTCGATCTCGGCCTGGTCTACGCCATCCGGATCAGCGACGAGATGCTCGCCATCGACCTGACCATGACTTCGCCGGCCTGCCCGATGAGCGACCTGGTCCTCGCCGATGCCGGGTCGGAACTGGCCAGGGCCTTTCCGGACGGCCCGCCGGTGCATATCGCGCTGGTCTGGAATCCGCCGTGGGAGCCGGCCATGATGAGCGACAAGGCACGCAGCACGCTGGGCTGGTGAACGACCGATGACGCTGCGCGAACTGCCGCCGGCCTGGCGCCTGCCGCTGCTGCTGCTGGCCATGGCCAGCCTGCTGACCGGGGTCTTCGGCGGCCTGGCCCGCCTCGGCGTGGCCGCCCCGGAATTCGGCCAGCTGCGCGCCGGCAGCCACGGCGCGCTGATGATCGCCGCCTTCTTCGGCACCGTCATCAGCCTCGAACGCGCCGTCGCCCTGCACCGCTTCTGGCCCTATCTGGCACCGCTGGCGGCCGGGCTCGGCGGCCTGGCCATCGTCGCCGGCGGCCCGGCCTGGTTGCCGCCGCTGCTGTTCAGCCTGGCCGGCACGCTGTTCGTGATCGCCAGTATCGGCGTCTATCGCCAGTTGCCGGCACTGTTCACGCTGACCCTGCTGCTCGGCGCCGCCGCCTGGCTGGCCGGCAACCTGCTCTGGCTGTTCGGCGGCGAGCTCAGCGCCGCGACCTTGTTGTGGATGAGTTTCCTGGTCCTGACCATCGCCGGCGAGCGGCTCGAACTGACCCGCTTCCTGCCGCCGCGGCCGCTGGCCCAGCAACTGTTCCGCGTCCTGCTGCTGCTCGCCGTCGCCGCCGCCCTGCTGCTGGTGCTGGCCCCGGAGGCCGGCAGCCGGCTGCTGGCCGCCACCTTCCTGGCGCTGGCCGTCTGGCTGCTGCGCTACGACATCGCCCGCCGCACCGTACGCCAGCAGGGCCTGACCCGCTTCGTCGCCGTCTGCCTGCTGGCCGGCTACGCCTGGCTGGCCGCCGGCGCCCTGCTCGGCCTCGGCGGCGCCTTCCTGCCCGGGCAGCCCGGGCGCGACGCGGCGCTGCACGCGATCTTCCTCGGCTTCGTCTTCTCGATGGTGATCGGCCACGCGCCGATCATCTTCCCGGCCGTGATGCGCGTGCGCATTCCCTATCACCCCTTCTTCTACCTGCCGCTCACTGCCCTGCACCTGACGCTGGCCGTGCGCCTGAGCGGCAGCTTCGGCGCCGGCCTCGACTGGCAACAGGCCGGCGCGGCATTGAACGGCGTGAGCCTGGCGCTGTTCGTGCTGACCATCCTGGTCAGCGTCGGCCGCGGCGCCGCCAGCAAGGAGACTGCCCGATGAAACGTTCCGCTGCCCTGCGCCAGTTGTCGCGCGAACACCACACGGCGCTGAGCCTGGCGCTGCGCATCGCCAAGGCCACCACGCCGGCCGCCCGAGAGGCCCTGCTGGCGACCGTGCCAGCCCTGTTCCGCGGCGAACTGGAGCCGCATTTCCAGGAAGAGGAACGCGACCTGCTGCCGCAACTGGCCGCCGCCGGCGAAGCGGCGCTGGTGGTGCGCACGCTCGACGAGCATGTGCAGATGCGGGCGCTGGTGGCCGCCATCGGCGAAGGCGACGCGGCGGCGCTGGCCGCCTTCGGCACGCTGCTGCAGGCCCATGTCCGCTTCGAGGAACGCGAGTTGTTCGCCGTCGCCGAAGCGCGCCTGTTCGCCGGCGGCAACGCCGACGACTGAGGGTTTCAGCCGGCTAGCTGCCCGGCCTGGATGCGCAGCACGCGGCCGCAGCGGGCGGCGATGGCTTCGTCGTGGGTGACCAGGATCAGCGTCGTCCCTTCCCTGGCATTCAATTCGAACATCAGCTCGATGATCTGCTGGCCCGTCACCGCATCGAGATTGCCGGTCGGCTCGTCGGCCAGCACCAGGCGCGGTGCCGGGGCGAAGGCGCGGGCCAGCGCGACGCGCTGCTGCTCGCCGCCGGAGAGGTGCTTCGGATAATGCTTCAACCGCTCGCCGAGGCCGACGCGCTGCAGCCAGTCGCGGGCGGTATCGCCGGCCCCCCGGGTACCGGCCAGCTCGAGCGGCAGCATGACGTTTTCCTGGGCCGTCAGCGACGGCAGCAACTGGAAGGACTGGAAGACGAAACCGAGCAGGCGGCCGCGCTGCACCGCCCGCGCATCCTCGTCGAGCGCCGCCAGGGCGATGCCGTCGAGGCGGATTTCGCCGGCCGTGGGAACATCGAGCCCGGCCAGCAGTCCGAGCAGCGTCGATTTGCCGGAGCCGGAAGCGCCGACGATGGCGACCGTCTCGCCGGCGGCGACGGAGAAGGTAATATCCTGCAGGATCGTCAGCGGCGCGCCGCCGTTATCGACGGTCTTGCCCAGATTCGCTACTTCCACCACCGGTTTTTCTGCCATGCGGCTTTTCCTCTTGCTGTTTGCCCTGCTGGTTGGCGCCCCGTCGGCGCTGGCCGCCAAGACCATTCTCGTCGTCGGCGACTCGCTGTCGGCCGGCTACGGCCTGCGCCCGGAACAGGCCTGGCCGTCGCTGCTGGCCGGACGCCTGGCCGAACGGCGCCTCGATTATAGCGTCGCGAACATCTCAATTTCCGGCGAAACCACGGCCGGCGGGCGTTCGCGCCTGACGCCGGCGCTCCAGGCGCACCGCCCGGCAGTCGTCGTCATCGCGCTGGGCGCCAACGACGGCCTGCGCGGTCTGGCGCTGGGCCAGATGCGCGGCAACCTCAACGCCATGATCGAGGCAGCGCAAAAATCGGGCGCCCGCGTGCTGATCGCCGGCATGCGCCTGCCGCCGAACTACGGCCCGTACGCCGAGCAGTTCCAGGCCGCCTATACCGAAATCGCGCGGACCAAGAAGACCGCCCTGCTGCCCTTCCTGCTCGAACCGGTGGCCAGCCGCCCGGAACTTTTCCTGCCCGACAACCTGCATCCGACG
>DASUZG010000156.1:0-13685 GCA_036376995.1 Azonexus sp.
TGCTCGTGCGCATCCTTGGCGAATTCCTCGGCCAGCAGGCGCAGCGTGCTGACCAGGCCGAGGGCTTCGAGCAGCGGCGGGCGCAGGCCGTCGATGATCCGCCGCTTGAGCGAGATGCCGCGGTCGAGGATGTTTTCCAGCCGCGCCAGGTGGTCCTGCAGCGGCGCCCCGGCCGCCCCGTCGATCTTGCGGATCAGCCAGCCCGATTCCATCTTGGCGGCAGTCAGCAGGGCGCCCAGCTCGTCGTGCAGCTCGCGCGCCAGGCGCTGCTTCTCGGCCTCGCGGGCATTGGTCAGGTAGCTCGCCAGATCGCTCAGTTCGGCGGTGCGCTCCTGGACCAGCGCGTCCAGGCGCTCGTTCTCGCTCTGCAGCAGGCTGGCGATCTGGCCGCGCAGCTTGAACTGGCGTTCGACGAAGAAGAAGACCACGGCCATCAGCGACAGCGCGCCGGCGGCCAGCGTCAGCACCACGCCGCGCGAACGCTCGACGTGGCGCGTCGAGCGCTCGAAGGAGACATCGGCCTCGGCCGCCAGCCGCGCCTTGAGGCCGTAGATGCGCTCGCGGATGCGGTCGGTGTAGCGCTTGCCCTGGATCCGCGTTTCCTCGCCGGCGATGCCGCGCTCGACGGCATTATCGAGGCTGCGCAGCTTGATCACCACGAGGCCGGTCAGATCGGCCAGCGCATCGTTGTTGGCCGGATCGGCCTTGAGATCCAGGTGGATATCGTCCAGCGTCCGGTGCACGGTGGCGAGGATTTTCTCGTAGGGTTCGAGATGGGTGCGGTTGCCGCTCAGCAGGTAGCCGCGCACGGCGCTCTCGGCATCCATCAGCTGTATCAGCAGGCTGTCCAGGTGCTCGACGCGCGCCGCCTGCTGCCGCAGTTCGTCGAGCGCCCGCAGGCTGGCGGTGCCCTGCCAGTGGCTGGAACCGAGCAGCAGCAGCACCAAGGCGCAGCCCAGCGCCAGCAGCAGGTGGTGCCAGTTGCGGGCCAGCCCGCTACGCAGGGGCGGCGGCATGCAGGACAGGTCCTACGGGAGATTCAGTCCGCTCCGACAGCCTGGCCGGACCCCGGTTCCTAGAATGAAACCAGCTTCCGGCATGCCTGCCGGGAGCCCATCCGGATTCTTGCAAAGGAGAACCACCATGAATCTGAAGTGCAAAACCAGCCTCGCCACCCTGATGCTTCTCGGCGCCCTGCCGTTCGCCGCCAGCGCTGCCGACTATTCCTCGCCCTCGGGCACGCCGTCGCAGCCGCAACCGCAGTCGCAACAGCAGCCGGGACAAGGACAGGACAGCACCACGCCCCGCGGCGCACAAGGCCCGGTCGGGCAGGATCCGGCACCGCTGTTCAAGGAGCTCGACACCAACAAGGACGGCTACGTCAGCCGCGACGAAGGCAAGCGCTCGGCCGAACTGACCTCCCGCTTCTCGGACCTGGATACCGACCGCGACGGGCGGATCGGCAACAGCGAATTCAAGAAGGGCATGCAGCCGAAGATGTAAGGCCCGCCAGGCGGGCGGCGCGCGCGGAGCGGACAGGTCGCTGGCCATGGTCGGCAACCTTCACGGCCCCGGGCGGCCGGTCGCCCCGGCCAGCCAGGCACGCACGGCCCCCACCGCCGGCAGCCGGTAGCGGGCGTTGAGCGGGCTGGCCCCGACCCCGATGGAAATGCCGCCGCGCTCGTTGACGGCGACGAAGCCGTGCTCGTCGCTGCGGTCGTCGCCGACGAACACCGGCCGCCGCCCGCGGAAGGGCGGCTCGGCCAGGTACTCGGCCAGCGCCGTGCCCTTGTCGATGCCGGCCAGGCGGATTTCGACGACGTATTTGCCCGACTGCACCGCGAGGCCGTGATCGGCCTCCGCGACCAGGCGTTGCAGCAGGCGTTGTGCCTCGGCCCCCAGTTCCGGCGCCTGCCGGTAATGCAGGGCCAGGGTGGCGCCCTTGTCTTCGAGAAAGACGCCGGCGTGGCCGGCGAGAAACGGCGACAGTCCCCGGCGGATGGCTTCCTTGGCCTGCGGCGGCGGTGCGTGCCGGTGCAGCCGGCCGCTCGCATCGCGCCGTTCCAGGCCGTGCTGGCCGGCCGTGATCAGCGCCGGCACGGCGAGGTGGCGTTCGAGGTCGGCCAGGGCCCGGCCGCTGATCACCGCCACCGCACCGTCGCAGGCGCGGCGCAGGTCGTCGAGCAGGATGGGCAGCGCGGCATCGACGACGATGGCGTCCGGCGTCGGCGCCAGGTTCAGCAGGGTGCCGTCGAAATCGAGAAAGTAGGCCCATTCCCGGCGGGCCGGCGGCGGCGCGTTGAGAAAGCGGGCCATGCCTCTAACCTGCCGGCCCATTGGTCACCGGATTGTCGGGCAGCTTGCTGCGCCGGCGCATCAGCGCGGCGTCGAGCAGCATGCGCCCGGCCCAGCGGTAGACGTTGAATTCCGAGATCAGCCGGCGCATCAGGCGCATGCGGTCGGCCTGCTCCTCGGGCGACATGGCCAGCGCCAGTTCGAGGGCGGCGGCGCACTGGTCCACATCGTAGGGATTGACGACCAGCGCCTCGGGCAATTCCCGCGCCGCGCCGGTGAATTGCGAGAGGACGAGGACGCCGCGCTCGTCGTCGCGGGCGGCGACGAATTCCTTGGCCACCAGGTTCATGCCGTCGTGCAGGCTGCCGACGAAGCAGACTTCGGCCGCGCGGTAGTACTCGTAGACCCGGGCCGCCTCGTGGTGCTCGATCTTCAGCAGGACAGCCGGCGCCGGGCCGGCACAGCGCGCGTTGATGCGTTCGGCCAGGGCGCGCACCGCCTCCTCGTGGTGGCGGTACTCGTCTATGGTGGAACGGCTGGGCGCCGCGATCTGGATGAAGGTGAAGTGCCCGATGCGCTGCGGATTGAGTTCGAACAGCCGCTCGACGGCGAGAAAGCGCTCGATGACGCCCTTGGTGTAGTCGAGCCGGTCGACGCCGATGCCGATCAGCTGCTCCGGCGGCAGCCCGTTGTCGGCGCGCACCTCGCGCCGGCAGTCGGCGACGGACTTGCCGACCATGTCCTCGACCGGCGGCCAGGCGATGGAAATCGGATAGCGGCGCACCGCGGTCAGCTTGCCGCCCTGGCTGACGGTGAAGGTTTCGCGGTCCACGCGCGCCTCGATCAGGCGGTCGACGGTATCGACGAAGTTGTTGCAGTGGAACTGGGTGTGGAAGCCGAGGATGTTGCTGCCGAGCAAACCGTTGAGTATCTCGACGGCCCACGGGCAGATGGCGAAGGACTCCGGATTGGGCCACGGGATGTGCCAGAAGGTGATCACCGTCGCATCCGGCAGGGTCTCGTGGATCATCCGCGGCAGCAGCGCGAAGTGATAGTCCTGGACGAGGACGATGGGATCGTCGGTCTTGGCCTCGCGTGCCACCGCCTCGGCGAAGCGGCGGTTGGCCGCAAGGTAGTGCGCCCAGTCGCCGGAGCGGAAGGTCGGGCGGACGTGGGCGATGTGGCACAGCGGCCACAGGCCCTCGTTGGCGAAGCCGTAGTAGTAGCCGGCTTCTTCCTCGGGCGACAGCCAGACCCGGCGCAGCTGGTAGCTCGGGCGCTCGGGCGGTACCGCCACGCGGTCGTCGGCATCGACCATCTCGCGGTCGGCGTTGCCGCTGCCGGTGGCGATCCAGACGCCGGAGCAGGCGCGCATCACCGGTTCGAGGGCGGTGACGAGGCCGCTGGCCGGGCGCTGCACCTCGATGCCGCCGCCGCGGCGATGCTGGTGGATGTAGGGCTCGCGGTTGGAGACGACGATCACGTCCTCGCCGCGCAGGTCGCCATGCAGGATGGCGCGCAGGGTATCCGGCGTCCACGTCACCTGGCTTTCGTCGCGCGCCCGGCGCTCGCTCTCCAGGTCGCGCAGCAGGCGCTGCAGGTCGCGGGCGATGGGGCGGAACTCGGCCGCCGGCGGCCGGTGCTCCGAGGGTGGCGGCGATGGCTCCGCCGGCGGGGCCGGATGCAGCCTGCGCTCGCCGCGCAGGAAGCCCCACATGCCGGCCATCCAGTAGCGCCCCGGGCGCCGGGCGAAGAGAACGCCGCCGAGCAGGGCCGCGCCCAGGCCGAGGCCGCTGCGATAGAACTCGATGCCCGGCAGCAGCCAGCGGCCGGCCGGTTCATCGGCCTGCGCGATGGCGACCAGGACGGCGAGGATCAGCGACAGGAGCAGGACAAAGCGCAAGGATCGGCGCATGCAAGCCTCCTCTTTGGTGGGCCCGGCCCCCGGGCGGCGACAGGCGGGCATCCACGGCAGTATGTGGCGGCCGGATGGCAACTGCACGATCCGCCCATCCGCTGTTCGGCGCATCGCCGGACCGGAACCGGGGCGGCCGCGCTGGACTCAAAAGCTATGGGAGGTGTGGCTTACATGGATCGCGCCTACGTATCGGAATTCACCCGTTTCATCGACGATTTCCTCCATGAGCATCCGGAAGCCGTGCGCGACCGGAAAACCGGATTCCGGATTTACTGGGACAAGCGCGTCGATCTGGCGGCCGAGGAAAAGGCCCGGCAGGACAGCGTGCCGGACGACGGCTACGGTTTCCACGGTCCGGCCTGGCGGCGGCCGCAACATTGAGGAGAAGCAGATGGCACTCCATATCAACGATCCGGCCCCGGATTTCGTCGCCGAGACAACCGAAGGGACGATCTCCTTCCATGACTGGATTGGCGAGGGATGGGCGATGCTGTTTTCGCATCCCAAGGATTTCACGCCGGTATGCACTACCGAACTCGGCTGCCTCGCCAAGCTGATGCCCGAATTCGCCGGCCGCGACTGCAAGGTGATCGGACTGAGCGTCGATTCGGTCGAGGATCATCGGCGCTGGGCCAGCGATATCGAGGAAACCCAGGGCGCCACGCTCAATTACCCGCTGATCGGCGACGTCGACCTGAAGGTGGCCAAGCTCTACGACATGCTGCCGGCCGCGGCCGGCGGCGAGGCGGCGGCCCGGACGGCGGCCGACAACGCGACCGTGCGCTCGGTATTCGTGATCGGGCCGGACAAGAAGATCAAGCTGATGCTGACCTACCCGATGAGCACCGGCCGCAATTTCGACGAGATTCTGCGTGCCCTCGATTCGATCCAGCTGACCGACCGGTACAAGGTGGCGACACCGGCCAACTGGCGGGCCGGCGACGACGTGATCATCGTTCCCGCACTCAAGGACGAGGAAGCCCGCCAGCGCTTCCCGGAAGGCTGGACCGCCCCGAAGCCCTACCTGCGCATCGTCCGCCAGCCGCGCTGAGCCAGGCGACGAGAGCCGGGGCCGGCGGCGCGCGCGATGTGGCTTCCGCCGGTCGACCGGATCGCCGATAGCGAACTCGAACCCGCACTGCGCCATCTCGTCCGCGACGGCGTCTATGCCCAGGCCATGGGTGCGCTGACCGGCGGCGTGCTGCTGGTCGGCTATGCGCTGGCGCTGGATGCGTCGAATGTCGTCATCGGAATGCTGGCGGCCGTTCCCTTCCTTGCCCAGTTGACCCAGGTGCCGACCATCCTGCTGGTCGAACGCCTGCGGACGCGGCGGCTGATTTCCGTGCTCGGCGCCACGGCCAGCCGGCTGCTGCTGGTGCCACTGGCTTTCCTGCCGTGGCTCGACGGCAACGGCCTCGCCCTGGGCCTGCTGGTCAGCGGCGTCGCGGCCAGTTCGGCGTTGGGCGCCATGGCCGGCTGCAGCTGGAATTCGTGGATGCACGACCTGGTGCCGGAGCACCGCCTGGGCCTCTTCTTCGCCAACCGGCTGTTCTACGCCACCAGTTTCACGCTGCTGACCGGCGTCGCGGCCGGCTTCTTCATCGACGGCTGGGCGCGTTTCAGCAGCGGCCCGGCGGTTCACGCCTACACCGTGCTGTTCCTGCTCGGGGCCGTGGCCGGGATCGCCAGCATCCTGCATCTGACGCGGGTGCCGGAGCCGCAGATGGCGCCGCCCGAGCGCACCATCCACCTTGGCCGGATGCTGGCCGAGCCGTTCCATGACACCAATTTCCGCCGCCTGATCTGGTTTCTCGGCGCCTGGCAGTTCGCCACCAACCTGGCGGCGCCGTTCTTCACCGTCTACCTGATCGCCCAGCTCGGCTACGACATGAATTTCGTGCTGCTGACGACGGTCATCAGCCAGTTCGCCAACATGCTGACCCTGCGGAAGTGGGGCGAACTCAGCGACCGCTTCAGCAACAAGGCCGTGCTGCGCCTGTGCGCGCCGCTGTTCCTGCTCTGCATCTTCGCCTGGACCGCGGTGCCGGAGAAACATGCCTATACCGCGCCGCTGCTGGTCCTGCTGCATGTCGTGATGGGTTTCGCCGTGGCCGGGGTGACGCTGGCCGGCGGCAACATCGGCCTGAAGCTCGCGCCGCGCGGCCGGGGCACCGCCTACCTGGCCGCCAGCAGCATCGTCAATGCCGTGGCGGCGGGCATCGCGCCGATCGTCGGCGGCCTGTTCGCCGACGATTTCGCCGCCCGCGAACTGTCGCTGATCCTGCGCTGGACGAGCGGCCCGGAAGCCACCGAGTTCGTCACGCTGCACCTGCGCCACTGGGATTTCTTCTTCCTGCTGGCCTGCCTGCTCGGCCTCTATGCGCTGCACCGCCTGACCCTGGTCGACGAGGCGGGGCACGGCCGCGACCAGGCGATGCTCCAGGAAATCGTCATCGAGGCGCGCCGTGCCGTGGCCAGCCTGTCCTCGGTGGCCGGCCTGCGGCTGATGAACACCTTTCCCTTCGGCCGCATCGTCCAGGCGGCGCGCATCAAGCGCAGCCGGCCGCGGCCGCCGCCACGGGGTGCCGGCGACTAGGGCCGCTCAGCGGTTGGCGACGCGCCGTTCGGGGAAGCTGATGACTTCCGCACTGATCCGGCGCTCGGGAACGGGCCGGCCGGATTTCGGATCGCTGCGCAATGCCACCTGGCCGAACATCGTCCGGACGAGGGCGCTCTGCCCGATCAGTGCCAGCTCCAGGTAGCGGCGGCCGAGCTCCTGCATTTCCTGCGCCTGCCGGTGTTCGATGAAGGGCCCGGCATACAGCCGCAGCAGCGCATGGGCCAGCGCGCCGAATTGCTGCTGGTACTGCAGCGTCTGGCGCAGGGCGAGGTCCGCCAGGCGGGCTTCGAGATCGAACAGAAGCCTGCTCAGCGCGACGCCGTCCTGCGCGGCTGTCAGCACCGCACCGTGGGCACGGTGGCCACCAGGGGCGGAAGATGCCTGGTGGGGCGACATGGCATGGCTTTACGCGGCGCGGGCCGACTTCGCCTTGGCCTTGCCCTCTTCGCCGGCTTCCTCGATTTCCGCGCTGGCGCTTTCGCTCATCCGCCCGAGCGAACGGACGCCGGTGCCGACGCCCTTCTCCATCTGGCGCGAGAAATCCTGCACCTGGTTGGCCAGTGAGCTGGGGACCTGGGTCATCAAGGCGAAATAGCTCTGCATGCACTCGTTGGTGAAGCGCGACATGTTCTGGATCACGTCGCGCGACAACTGACGCAACGCATCGGATTCCGTCAGCTGCAGGAAGGAATCTTCAGCCACCTTGCCGAAGCGGTCCGTATTGGCCTTGCTCAGCTCGGCCAGTTCCGGCGCCTGGAAGAAATGGGAGGTCGCCTGCAGGTTGGCATTGGCCAGATTGACGAACGGCTGGATGGTATTGAGCATGTAAATCTCCTTGAATGGGCGGTCGAACAACACCTTCTTGCGGGAAAGTGCCGGGAACGCCAGTCTAGGAAACGCCTCCGGCGGCGTCTGTGGCCTGGACCACAGAGCGTTCAGGCGGCCTGGGCGGCCAGGCGTGCCTTGAGTTCGGGAAACGGCATCGCCTTGCCGAACAGGAAGCCCTGGCCTTCCTCGCAGCCGAGCGCGCGCAGCGCGGCGGCCTGCTCGGGCCGCTCGATGCCTTCGGCGGTGATCAGCATGTGCATGGCCCGGCTCAGGGTCACGATGGCTTCGACCACGGCCCGCTGGTTGCTGTTGCCCGGCAGGTCGGCAATGAAGGAGCGGTCGATCTTGACGCGGTTGATCGGCAGCTCGTTCAACATGCTGAGCGAGGAGTAGCCGGTGCCGAAGTCGTCGATGCTGACCGCGACGCCGAGCGCGGTCAGGCCCTTGATGATCTTCAGGCTGTGGTCGGTGCGCTGCAGCATGCTCTCGGTGATTTCCAGCTCCAGCGCGGTGGCCGGGAAACCCGTCTCGTCCAGCGTCGTCTTCACCGCGGCGACGAAATCGGCGCCGAGGAACTGCCGCGCCGAGACATTGACCGCGACGTGGAACTCGCTGCCCCGTTCCTGCGCCGCGCGCACCGGCGCCAGCATGTCGCGGCAGGCGCGCTGCAGCACGCCGCGGCCCAGCGCCTCGATCACGCCGCAGTCCTCGGCGACGGAGATGAAGCCGGTGGGCAGCAGCATGCCGCGCTCGGGATGGCGCCAGCGCACCAGCGCCTCGACGCCGACGATGCGCTGGTCGGCGAGATCGACGCGCGGCTGGTAATGGACTTCCAGGCTGCCGCTGGCGATGGCCCGGCGCAGCCCCTGCTCGATCGACATCCGCTCGTGGGCGCGCTCCGACATGTCGTCGGCGTAGAAATGGTAGCGGTTGCGGCCTTCGGCCTTGGCCGTGTACATCGCCATGTCGGCGGCGCGCATCAGCTGCTGGCCGTCGGTGCCGTTGTCGGGGAAGACGGCGATGCCGAGGCTGCCGGTGACCGACAGCAGCTCGTTGGCAACCGGAATCGGCTGGTTCAGCAGGCCGAGGATCTTTTGCGCCAGCTGCGGCGCGTAATCCGGATTCATGCTGCCGGTCAGGATGACGAATTCGTCGCCGCCCAGCCGGGCCACCGTGTCGCTGGCGCGCAGGATGCCCTTGAGCCGGTCGCCGACGACGCGCAGCAGCTCGTCGCCGACGGCGTGGCCCAAGGTGTCGTTGATCACCTTGAAGCCGTCGAGATCGAGGAACAGCAGCAGGCAATGCTGTTCGTTGCGCACCGCCTGTTCCATGGCGTTTTCCAGCCGGTCGTCGAAGAGCAGGCGGTTGGGCAGGCCGGTCAGCGGATCGTGGTGGGCCAGGTAGTTGAGCTGGCGCTGGGCGTCGAAGATGGCCGTGACGTCGGCGAAGGCAGTGACGAAATGGGTGACCGTCCCTTTGCCGTTGCGCACCACGCTGACGCTCTGCCAGGCCGGGAAATCGGTGCCGTCCTTGCGGTGGCAGCGCACTTCGCCATGCCAGAAGCCGGCCGCGTTGAGTTCAAGGAACAGCACGTAGCCTTCCAGCCCGGGACTGACGCGCAGCAGGCGGTCCGGATCCTGGCCGAGCACCTCGCCCTCGGCATAGCCGGTGATGCGCGAGAAGGCCTGGTTGACGGCGATCGCCCGGCGCCCGGCATCGGTGATCACGATCGCTTCGGCGGTGGTCTGGAAAACGACGCTGGACTGGCGCAACTGTTCCTCGTCGCAGTGGCGCTGGGTGATGTCGCGGATGATGCCGACGACGCGCCGCGGCCCGTCGTCGGCGCCGTAGGCCTTGGCATAGGCTTCCATGTAGCGCGCCGGGCCGCTGCCTTCGATGGTGTGGAATTCGACGCAGGTCGCCTCGCCATCCACCGTCTGCTCCTGGAAGGCGGCCCGGACCTGTTCCCTGTCGTCCGGCGCGATGCGGGCGATGAAGCTTTCCCAGCCCTCGTCGAGCGGCAACGGCCGGTCGCCGAACAGCGTGCCGAGAAAACTGTCGCCGGTCAGCCGGCCGGCGTCCGGACTCCATTCGAGGACACCGAGCGAGGCGGCGTCGAGCGCGAGCTTCAGGCGCTCCTCGCTTTTTTCGACGGCCACCTCGTCTTCGCGGCGGGCCAGCGCCATCTGGATCGTCGCGTGCAGTTCGCGGCCCTCGCAGGGCTTGATCAGGTAGCCGAACGGCCGGCTGTCGAGGGCGCGGCGCAAGGTTTCATCCTCGGCGTAGGCGGTCAGGAACACCACCGGAATCCGGTAACGCTCGCGGATGGCGATGGCAGCCTCGATGCCGTCCATCGATCCGGCCAGATGGATATCCATCAGCACCAGATCGGGCCGGATGCGCTTTACTTCCTCGATGGCCTGTTCGCCGCTGGTGACCACGCTCTCCATCCGGTAGCCATAGCCTTGCAGCTGGCGTTCCAGTTCCGAAGAGACGCAACCGCTCTCGACCAGCACCAGACGGACCGGCTGGCTGGCATTCATGATTTCCTGGGCGCTGCGACGCAAAACCCTGCCCTTCTGCGCCGCAGGCGGCCGCGAACCGCTGGCCGGCGACCGCGAACTGCCGTCGCCTTCCGGTTCGCCTTCGACTGATACGGCATTCATATCCAGATATCAGGCCACTCCACTCTTGCGCCGGCGGCGCCTCATCGGGAATACCCTTTTTCCACGTTGATTCCGAAATTGGACTCGACCGGCCGCAAACAATTCCTTCCACTGCCCGCAGCAACGGCCCGGCGGCCCCACCGAAGTAGCAATAGACAGGACACTTGGTTATTCTTAACTTCATCATGTCCCTCCCTGCGTTCGGCCTGCGCGGCCGACTCGTGCTGATTCTCCTGATTGCGTTCGTCGGTCTGGCCGGCCTCATCGTCTGGAAGTCGCTGCTCCAGCGTGAAGAGTACCGGCATGCCGCCGCCGAGCGCCTGCTCAATGACGCCCGTCTGCTGGCCGCCCGGCAGCAGGCCGTCATCGCGCGGGGCGACGCCATTCTCAACAACGCCATGCTGGTCGCCCTGCCGGCCGACAAGGTGTCGCCCCGGCGCTGCGCGCAATTGTTCGCCGCGCGCCTGGTGACGGAACCCGCCTTTCTCGAACTGGGTGCGGCGGCAGCCGACGGTAGCGTGCTGTGCGCCGTGCCGCCCGGGAGCGAACCCGAGCTGGGCGAGCATCCGTGGTTCCAGCGGGCGCTGGCCGCCCGCGAGTTGGTGACATCCAATGTCATCGACACGCCCGACCCGCCCCGGATCATGCTCGGCAAGGCGTTGCGCGACGAGGCGGACAAGGTGCGGGCGGTGTTTTTCCTGGCCCTCGATCTCCGCCGCTTCGCCCAGGAACTGGTCAAATCCGGCCTGCCCGCCGAGGCGCACGTCGCCGTGATCGACACCCAGGGCACGGTGGCCATCCGCGTTCCCGACAATGACCTGCAGGGCCGGCGCCTGCCCGACCACCCGTTGATCAAGCGCCTGGCAGGAGAAAAGGGTGAAGGCATCGTCGCCACCACCGATCTCAACGGCGTGCCGGCCCTCGTCGCCCACACCCCGCTGCTGCCAACCGGCCGGGAATCGCGCTACCAGCTGGTGCTGAGCCTGCCCACGGCGCACATCGAGACCCATGCGCAACGCCAGCTGGCGGCCACGCTCGGACTGGCGCTCGCCATCCTGGCCGCCTGCCTGGTCCTGGTCTACGTCGGCAGCCACTACTACCTGGTGCAACCGCTCAAGGCGCTGTCGCGCACCGCCCGCCGGTTCGGCACCGGCAATCTCGACATCACCGGCCTGCCGCGCAGCGACGACGAGTTCGCCGAACTGTGGCGCTCGCTCGAACAGATGGCCAACGCCCTGCAGGTCAGCACGGTGTCGCGCGAGCGCCTGCAGACCGAGATGGATAACCTGAAGCTGGCCGAACGACGGCTGCAGCACAACCAGATGATCCTGGGCCAGGCGACGCGCGTGGCCAATCTCGGCATATGGACGGTGGAATTGCTCGATCTCGACAATTTCGCGCGCAATCCCGTCCGCTGGTCGGTCGAGATGTACCAACTCTTCGGCTACCGGCCGGAAGATCTGCCGTATCCGACCGCCGGTCATTTCCTGGCCCGCCTGCATCCCGACGACCGGCAGGCGACGCTCACCATCGCACTCGCCGCACTGGCCGAAAAGAGCCCCTGGCAGGCCGAATACCGCATCGTGCTCGACGACGGCAGCGAACGCGTGCTGCTGGATGTCGGCGAGACTTCGTTCGACCCGAGCGGGCGGCCCAGCTCGATGCTCGGCGCGGTGATGGACATCACCCAGCGGCGGCGGGCCGAAGAAACCCTGCGCGATAACGCCACCAAGCTGCGCCTGACGCTCGAAGGCGCCAGCGCCGGCAGCTACGAATGGAACGTCGAGACCGGCGCCACCTCTTGGTCCGAGGAACTGCACGCGCTGTGCGGCCTGGTGCCGGAGATCGACACCGCGTCCTTCGCCACCTGGCGCAAGGTGATCCACCCCGGCGACCTGGAACGCGTCGAGAGCATCATCGAAACGGCGGTCGCCCGGCGCACCGGCTTCGAAGCGGAATGGCGCATCAATTCGCGGGCCGGTACCGAGCCGCACTGGGTCCTGGAGCGCGCCCGCCCGGTCTGCGACAAGGATGGCCGGGTGCTGCGCTATCTCGGCATCATCATCGACATCACCCGGCACAAGCAGGCCGAGCTGAGCCTGGAGAGCTACCGCGAACACCTCGAGGAGATGGTGCTGGCCCGCACCGCCGAACTGTCCCGCGCCGAGGCCGAGCAGCGGCGCCTGAACCGGGCGCTGCGCCTGCTCAGCGACTGCAATATCGCCTTGGTGCGCGCCGCCAGCGAACGGCAGCTGCTGGAGGAAATCTGCACGCTGATTGTCGATTCGGGCGGCTACCTGATGGCCTGGTTCGGCGTCGCCGAGCCGAATGGCGGCCAGGGCGCCCGCCTGGTCGCCCGCTCGGGCAGCGGCGCGCTCGATGCGGCCGGCCCTCTGCCCTGGGCCGATGACGCCGAGAAGGAGCGCGAGCCGGCCAGCCGGGCGATCCGCAGCGGCCAGGTGCAGGTCAACCAGAATTGCCGGGGCCTGTGCCCCTGGCCCGACGATGCCGGCGCCCTGGAGTGCCAGTCGAACGTGGCCGTTCCGATCTTCTGCCAGGGCGTTCCCCACGGCGCCCTGATGGTCTATGCCGCCGAGGCCGACGCCTTCGGCCCCGAGGAAGTGAAACTGCTCGAGGAACTGGCCACCAACGTTTCGTTCGGCCTGCAGACCCTGCGCGCCCGCAGCGAACTCGAACTGCACCGGCAGAATCTCGAACAGCTGGTGGCCGAGCGCACCCGCGAAATCGGCGCACTCAACGTCGAGCTGGCCCACCGCGCCGAGGAGGCGGAATCGGCCGACCGCGCCAAGGGCGATTTCCTGGCCACCATGAGCCACGAGATCCGCACGCCGCTCAACGCGGTGGTCGGCCTGACCCGTCTGCTCGCCGAATCGCTCAACGACCGGCGCCAGCGCAGCTACACGGACAAGATCCAGAATGCCGCGCAGGTGCTGAGCACGCTGATCGACGACATCCTCGACTTTTCCAAGATCGAAGCCGGCTCGCTGCAGCTCGAACAGGCCACGTTCACCCTCGATACCGTCCTCCAGGCTGCCGCCACCGTGGTCTCGGGCGGCATCCGCGGCAAGGACATCGAGGCCGTCTTCGACATCGCGCCGGGCATTCCCGCCGCGCTGAGCGGCGACGCGCTGCGCCTGCAGCAGATCCTGCTCAACCTGTGCAGCAACGCCGTCAAATTCACCGAACGCGGCACCATCGTGATCGCCGTGCGCCTGCTCGCCGGGCCGGCCGGCAAGGCCACCCTGCAATTCGCCGTGCGCGACACCGGCATCGGCATCCCGCCCGACCAGCTCGGCCGCATCTTCGAGGTGTTCACCCAGGCCGACTCGTCGACCAG
>DASUZG010000157.1:0-2856 GCA_036376995.1 Azonexus sp.
GTTGGCCACCGTGTCATGTGAGATAATCACCTCAGCCTGGTCCAGTCAGTCCTGGCCCTACCCAGCCATGTGGACCTTTTCGAGCGCGGCCTTGCCAGCCGCCTCGACTTTTCTTTCAGCGGCCCGCAGGGCGCCCGGCTGGCCAAGCTCGTCCAGCAGCAGCGCATCGAGATCGGAGCGATCCACACCTATCTCGAACTGTTCGGCCGCTACTTCCTCGATCTGACGCCCAATATCGCGCTGATCGCGGCGCAGGCGGCTGACGCCGACGGCAATCTCTACCTCGGCCCGAACACCGAGGACACGCCGGCCATCGTCGAGGCCACGGCCTTCAAGGGCGGCCTCGTGATCGCCCAGGTCAATGAGCGCGTCGACAAGCTGCCGCGCGTCGATGTGCCGGCCGACTGGGTCGATTTCACGGTGCTGGCGCCGCGCCCGAACTACATCGAGCCGCTGTTCACCCGCGACCCGGCGCAGATCACCGAGGTCCAGGTGCTGATGGCGATGATGGCGATCAAGGGCATCTACGCCGAATACGGCGTGACGCGGCTGAACCACGGCATCGGCTTCGACACCGCGGCGATCGAGCTGCTGCTGCCGACCTACGCCACCGAACTGGGCCTGAAGGGCAAGATCTGCACGCACTGGGCGCTGAATCCGCACCCGACGCTGATCCCGGCCATCGAATCCGGCTTCGTCCAGTCGGTACACAGCTTCGGCTCGGAAGTCGGCATGGAAGCCTATGTTGCCGCCCGTTCCGACGTCTTCTTCACCGGCGCCGACGGCAGCATGCGCTCCAACCGGGCGTTTTCGCAGACCGCCGGGCTCTACGCCTGCGACATGTTCATCGGCTCGACGCTGCAAATGGACCTGGCCGGCAATAGCTCGACGGCGACGCTGGGCCGGATCACCGGCTTCGGCGGCGCCCCGAACATGGGCTCCGACCCGCACGGCCGGCGCCACGCCAGCCCGGCCTGGCTGAAGGCCGGGCGCGAGGCCGGCGGGCCGAACGCCATCCGCGGCCGCAAGCTGGTCGTCCAGATGGTCGAGACCTTCCGCGAGCACATGGCGCCGGTCTTCGTCGAGGAACTGGACGCCTGGCAACTGCAGAAAGTCATGGGCGCCGAGCTGCCGCCGATCATGATCTACGGCGACGATGTCAGCCACATCGTGACCGAGGAAGGCATCGCCAACCTGCTGCTGTGCCGCACGCCGGAGGAGCGCGAGCAGGCCATCCGCGGCGTCGCCGGCTTCACGCCGGTCGGCATGGCTCGCGATATCCGTGCGGTCGAGAACCTGCGCGACCGCGGCGTCATCCGCCGCCCCGAAGACCTCGGCATCGATCCGCGCCAGGCCTCCCGCGACCTGCTCGCCGCCCGCTCCGTCAAGGACCTGGTGCGCTGGTCCGGCGGCCTGTACGCCCCGCCTTCCCGCTTCCGCAACTGGTGACCGCCATGGAAACGCTAGATTTTCGCTTCGCCTCGACCCCGGTTTCCCGGGCCGCCGACCCCGCGCTGTGCGGCGTCGTCGGCTCCGGCAACCTGGAAATCCTGATCCAGCCTGGTGCCGAGCCGGCCGCCTGCACGATCCGCATCAAGACCTCGGCGCGCGGCTTCGGCGAGACCTGGGCCGCCGTGCTCGGCAGCTTCGCCGCGGCCCATGCCGCCGGCGGCACGGCCATCGCGATCAACGACATGGGCGCGACGCCCGCCGTCGTCACGCTGCGCCTGGCGCAGGCGCTGGCCGACTACCAGGGAGCGGCCGCATGAACGCCCCGCTCACTACCCGGAAAAGCTGGTTCGAGGCCACGGCCCGCGGCCGCGTCGCCGGCCTGCTCGACGCCGGCAGCTTCACCGAAATCCTGCCGCCGGCCGTCTCGCAACCCAGCCCGCACCTGGCCAGCCTCGACCTGCCCGGCGCCTTCGACGACGGCGTGATCGTCGGCGCCGGCACTTTCGCTGGCCGGCCGGTGCTGGTCGCCGCCCAGGAAGGCCAGTTCATGGGCGGCGCCGTCGGCGAAATCCACGGCGCCAAGATCGTCGGCCTGTTGCGGCGGGCGGTCCGCGAAAAACCGGCCGCCGTGCTGCTGCTCATCGACTCCGGCGGGGTCCGGCTGCATGAAGCCAATGCCGGCCTGATCGCCATTTCCGAAATCATGCGCGCCGTGCTCGACGCCCGCGCCGCCGGCATCCCGGTGCTGGCGCTGGTCGGCGGCAGCTGTGGCGCTTTCGGTGGCATGGGCATCGTCGCCAAGCTGTGCTCGGCCATCCTGATGTCCGAGGAAGGCCGGCTGGCCCTGTCCGGCCCGGAAGTCATTGAAACGGTCATGGGGGTCGAGGAATTCGACGCCAAGGACCGGGCGCTGGTCTGGCGCGTCACTGGCGGCAAGCACCGCTACCTGATGGGCGACTGCGCCGGCCTGGTCGACGACGACCTCGCGGCCTTCCGCGCCGGGGCCGCCGATTTCCTGGCCGGCTGGCGGGAACCCGAGCCGAGCCCGGCCCGGCTGCGCGCCGCGCAGACGGCGCTCGAAGGCCGGCTCGCCGCCTACGGCGCGCTGCGCGACGGCCTCGACGTCTGGGCCGCGCTCGGCGTCGCCGACCCTGCGGCCGTGCCGCTGCTCGACCGCGACGAAGTCGTCGCGTTGAAGGAAGGATTGCCGACATGATGCTCAACGACCTACTCGACGCGCTGTTCCCGACAGGCCATGCCGTGACGGTGTCCGGCCAGGCGCTGACCGGCGAGGCGCAGACCGCGGCCGGACCGGTCGCCGTGCTCGGCACGACCGACGCCGCCGCGATCGACCACCGGATGGCGCTGGCCTTGGCCGGCTACGTGCTCGACACCGTCGAGCGC
>DASUZG010000158.1:0-2417 GCA_036376995.1 Azonexus sp.
ACTCTGTCGGCGAACACCAGCGAACCGGCCTTGCGCAATTCGACATTGCCTTCGGCGACGGTCGTGCGGTCGGCCTGGCCATCCATCCGGTCGGCGACCAGGAACAGCGGATGCGGATCGTCCTTGTTGGCCGGCGGTGCCTGGCCGACGCCGACGCCCGGAGCGCGCGCCTCCTTGCCGGCCAGCACGTTGAAGCGGCGCTCCTGGCGCAAAAGCACGGGATCGTCGGCGACCGGCATGTCGGCCATTGCCTGCTGCACCGCAGCTTCAGCGGCAGGCGCCAGGGCAGCCAGGGGCGGCAATGCGTCCGCGGCATGGCTCGCCTGCAGGCCGGCGAACAGGCAGCAGATGAAAACGGCGAGCGGACGTCGGGAAAAACCGGGCATCTAGGCAATCAACGGAGGACCAGGACCGGAATGGCCGGTGCCCGAGTGATAAAATCCGGCCATTTTACAACGAACCCATCCACGCCAGATGTCGCGCGATCAACTTGTTACCGACTGGGTTGCCAGTCGCTTTCCCGGCCAATCGGTCAGCATCACCCCGGCTTCCGCCGACGCCAGCTTCCGCCGCTACTTCCGCCTAAGCTGGCCGGACGGCACGACCCGCATCCTGATGGACGCGCCGCCGGACAAGGAGGACTGCAAGCCCTTCATCAAGGTCGCCGGGCTGCTGGCCAAGGCCGACCTGGCGGCGCCACGCGTGCTCGACCAGGATCTCGACCAAGGCTTCCTGGTGCTCACCGACCTCGGCCGCATCGGCTATCTCGATGCGCTGAACGCCGACCTGTCGCTGGCCGACCTGTTGATCCGGCCGGTGCTCGACGCGCTGGTCCAATGGCAGCTGTCGTCCGCCGCCGCGACGCTGCCGCCCTACGATGCGACGCTGTTGCGCCGCGAACTCGACCTGTTCCCCGAATGGTTCGTCGGCCGCCACCTCGGCGTGCAGTTGTCCGGCGACGAGCAGGTCATGCTCGACCGGACATTCAAGTTCCTGATCAATTCGGCCCTCGCGCAACCCAAGGTATTCGTGCATCGCGACTTCATGCCGCGCAACCTGATGGTGGTCGAAAGCGCCGAGCGCCTGACGCCGGGCATCATCGACTTCCAGGACGCAGTCTGCGGCCCGATCACCTACGACGTCGTCTCGCTGTTCCGCGACGCCTTCATTTCCTGGGAGGAAGACCAGGAAATCGACTGGGTCGTCCGCTACTGGGAAAAGGCCCGCGCCGCCGGCCTGCCGGTGCGCGAAGACTTCGGCGCCTTCTGGCGCGAATACGAACTGATGGGCCTGCAGCGCCACCTGAAGGTGCTCGGCATCTTCTGCCGCCTCAAGTACCGCGACGGCAAGGACAAGTACATCGACGACCTGCCGCGCTTCATGAACTACGCCAAGAAAACCGCCGGCCGCTACGTGCAACTGAAGCCGCTGCTCAACCTGCTCGACCAGCTCGACGGCAAGACCGATCAGATCGGCTACCGCCGCTGACCCCGACAGGCACGCGCCGATGAAAGCCATGATCCTCGCCGCCGGGCGCGGCGAACGCATGCGCCCCTTGACCGACCACACGCCGAAGCCGCTGCTGCCGGCCGGCGGCAAGCCGCTGATCGTCTGGCATCTCGAACGCCTGGCAGCGGCCGGCTTTCGCGAAATCGTCATCAACCACGCCCACCTCGGTGCGCAGATCGAAGAGGCCCTCGGCGACGGCGCACAGTGGGGCCTGAGCATCGCCTACTCGCCGGAACCGCCGGGCGCCCTGGAAACCGCCGGCGGTATCGCCAACGCCCTGCCGCTGCTGGGCGACGCGCCTTTCCTGGTGATCAACGGCGACATCTGGTGCGACTGGGACGTCCACCGCGCCCGCGCCCTGGCCGACCGCAACGCACACCTGGTCATGGTCGCCAACCCGGCGCATCACGCCGGCGGCGACTTCAGCCTGGCCGGCGACCGCATCGTTTACGCCAACGATGGGCCAACGCTCACTTATGCCGGCATCGCCGTCTTCGCACCGGCCTTCTTCCGTGACGTGCCACCCGGCCAGCCGCTCAAGCTGCGCCCGCTGCTCGATGCCGCCATCGCCGCCGGCACGCTGAGCGGGGAACGCCACGCCGGCCGCTGGGTCGACGTGGGTACGCCGCAACGCCTTGCCGAACTGGATGCCGAACTGACCACGCCATGAGCCACGCCCCCTTCCTCGCCCGCCGCCGACGCCTGCTGCAGACCATCGGCGACGGCGTCGCCATCGTCCCGACCGCGCCGGAAGTCATCCGCAACCGCGACGCCCACCACCCTTACCGCTTCGACAGCTACTTCTGGTACCTGAGCGGCTTCCCGGAGCCGGAAGCGGTGGTCGTGCTGGTCGGCGGCAAGCGCCCGAAGGCCATCCTGTTCTGCCGCGAGAAGCATGAGGAACGCGA
>DASUZG010000159.1:0-6289 GCA_036376995.1 Azonexus sp.
CAATGAGGTCTTCCAGTTTGCCATCGGCACCGATGCCACCGTGCAGCTATACAACGGCACCAACGTCAACAACGGCAACACCGGCGCTGACTTCCCGATCGTCCTGCTCGCCGCGCTCTCCGATCTGTCGGCCGACGGCATCTTGAGCGTGACCCTGTCGGCTTCGTCGGGGGACTACCGGTTCACCCACTCCCTGCTGTCTGCCGAAATCACCCGGGGAAGCACCGACTCGGTACAGCTTGCGGCGACCGCCGTGCCGGAGCCGGGAACCATGGCCCTGCTCGGCTTGGGCATGCTCGGCATGGGGCTGATGCGGAAACGCAAAAGCTGATTCCCGTTCGCTGCCGATCTATCTAAGGCGCCTCTTCACGAGGCGCTTTTTATTTGCATCGATAAAGTCGTGCGGATGCCGATAACGGCAAGGCACGCCTTCACATTACAAATTTGTAATCTTCCCGTCAGGCGCCGGTCGACCGCGGCCACCGACAATGCGGCCATCCCTTACCGAAAGGATCCGCCATGCGCCTGCTTCCCGCCCTGCTGCTCACCCCGGTTCTCGCCGTCAGCCTGCCCGTTTTCGCCCAGCACGACCATCACGCGCCCGCTCCGGTCACGGCCGGCAAGAGCGCGCTGCTGGCCGATGGCGTGGTCAAGAAGATCGACAAGGCGGCCGGCGAGGTCGTCATTCAGCACGGCCAGCTGGACAGCATCGGCATGCCGCCGATGACGATGGCCTTCGGCGTGGCCGACAAGGGCTGGCTGAACAAGCTGAAGGCTGGCGACAAGATCCGCTTCGCGGCCGAGATGAAGGGCGGCAGCCCGATCGTCAGCCGCTACGAAATGGCCAGGTAACGCCCCGCCGCCGATCGACATGTATCCCAACTGGCATCCGGCAGTCGTCCGTTTCCCCATTGCCCTGACGGTTACCGCCACGCTGTTGCTGCTGGCCGGCCATCGGCGCCCGGCGAAGGCACAGCTCGCCACCAGCGGCCGGCTGCTGGTTACGCTGGCGGCGGCCAGCGCGGTGCTGGCGGCGCTATTGGGCTGGCAGGCCTACCAGACGGTGGACCACGATGCCGCCGGCCATCTGGTGATGGTCAAGCATCGCAACTGGGCGCTGGCCACGACCGCCGCCCTGCTGGTGCTGGCGCTGTGGGATGCCCTGCGCCAGCGTGGCGGCAAGACCGTGCACACGCTGATGCTGCCGGCCATGGTGCTGGTCTCCGGCGGCTTTGGCGTCACCGGTTGGCTGGGAGGCGAGATGGTGTTTCGGCACGGCGTCGGCGTTTCCGCCGCGGCCTTTGCCAGCCCTGCGGCAACACCGTCCGAGCCGCCAACCGAGGCGCCGACACCGACCGCGCCCGAGGCGCCCGCCGCCGCTGGTCATGGCGAGCATGTTCACAAGGATGGCAAACGCCATCGTCACTGAGGCTGTTATGAAACCCCTGTTACTTGCTGGCTTGCTGCTCGCCGCGCTGGCGACCCAGGCTGCCGAGCCCTTGCCCGGCGGCAGCGTCGAATCGCTGCTCACAGCCGCCCGCGAGGGCAGCCCCGACCTGCGCATGGCCCGCCTGGAAGCCGAGGCGGCGCGCGAGCGCATCGGCCCGGCCGGCGCCCTGCCCGACCCGATGCTGCGCATCGAACTCGAGAACATCACGCGCAACGGCAGCCAAAGCGCGACGCTCGACCCGTCACGGGTCGGCGACACCAAATACACGCTGCTCCAGCCGCTGCCCTTCTGGGGCAAGCGCGACCTGAAGCGCGAGGTGGCGGCGGCCGAGGCGGCGCAGGCCGACGGCCGGGCGCTGGACAGCTGGGCCGAGGTCGCCGCCCGCATCAAGAACCTCTACGCCCAGTACTGGCTGACCCGCCAGGCGCTGCAACTGATCCGCGACAACATCGAACTGAGCCGCCAGCTCGAGCAGCTCGCCCAGGCCCGCTATGCCGGCGGCCTGGCGGCGCAGCAGGATGCCATCCGCGCCCAGGTCGAGCGCAGCATGCTCGACAGCGAACTGGTCGGCATGGAAGCCGAGTACCACCACGTCAGCACCTTCATCAACGCGCTGCTGGCCCGTCCGGCCATGGCGCAGTTGGCCGAGCCAGCCGCCCTGCGGCCGCTGCCGGCGCGGCTCGATCATGGCGCGCTGAACGCGCGGTTGCTGGCCGGCAATCCGCAGCTGGGCATCGAGGCCGCCCGCCGCGGCGGTGCCGAAAAGAGCCGCGACCTCGCCTACCGCAACCGCTACCCGGATTTCACCGTCGGTGTCTCGCCGATGCAGGTCGGCGACCGGGTCGATGCCTGGAGCCTGATGTTCGAAATGAACCTGCCGCTGCAGCAGGGCAGCCGGCGCAGCCAGGAGCGCGAGAGCGAACGCCTGCTGGAAGCTGCCGCGGCGCGCCAGGAAGCGCTCGGCCATCGCCTGATGGGTGAGCTGAACGCCGCCATCAGCAACCTGGAAGCGGCGCGCAGCACGGAACGGATCAGCCGCGACCGCCTGCTGCCGCAGGCCGAGCTGACCTTCAAGTCGGCACTGGCCGGCTACGAGAACGGCAAGGTGGATTTCGCCACGCTGCTCGACGCCCAGCGCCAGATCCGCAATGCCCGCCTCGCGCTGTTGCGCGCCCAGGCCAGCCAGCAAATGCGGCTGGCCGACATCGAACGCCTGCTCGGAGAAGACCTGTGAAAACCGCCCCGACCCTGCTCGCCCTCGCCGTCGCTCTCGCCGCCGGCGGCCTCGGCGGCTATTTTTTTGCCCGGCCGGAGCATGCGGCACCCGCCGCCGAACAAGCGGCAAGCGGCGGCCAGCCAGCGAAGAAGCTACTCTATTACCGCAACCCGATGGGCCTGCCGGACACTTCGCCGGTGCCGAAGAAGGACCCGATGGGCATGGACTACATCCCGGTCTATGAGGGCGAGGCAGCCGACGCTGGCGACAGCGGCCTGACGATCAGCGCCGGGAAGATCCAGAAAATGGGCGTCAAGACCGAGCCGGCCCGGCTGCAGGCGCTCGACCGGGCGGTGCGCGCCAGCGGCCGCGTCGAATTCGACGAAAGCCGTAGTTACAGCGTGACCGCCAAGTTCGAAGGCTACATCGAGCGGCTGCACGTCAATACCACCGGCCAGCCGGTCGGCCGCGGCCAGCCGCTGTTCGAGGTATACAGTCCGGAGCTGGTCTCCGCCCAGCGCGAGTACGCCATCGCCGCCCAGGGCGTCGCCAAGCTGGGCGAGGCCGGCGGCGACGCGCAGGCGGCGATGCGGCAGCTGGCCGAGGCCAGCCTGCAGCGCCTGCGGAACTGGGATATTTCCGACGAGCAGATCAAGGCCCTGGCCCAGTCCGGCAATGCCCGGCGCACGCTGACCTTCCGCGCGCCGGTCGCCGGCATCGTCACCGAGAAGAAGGCGCTCCAGGGCATGCGCTTCATGCCGGGCGAGACGCTGTACCAGATCGCCGACACCTCCAGCGTCTGGGTCCAGGCCGATGTGTTCGAGCAGGACGTGGCGGCGGTCGGCGTCGGCCAGAAGGCGCGCATCCGCATCAACGCCTATCCCGGCCAGGTGTTCGAGGGCCGCATCGCCTACGTCTATCCGACCCTGAAGGAAGATACGCGGACGGTGCCGGTGCGCATCGAGCTGCCCAATCCGCAGGGCAAGCTGAAGCCGGCGATGTATGCCGAAGTCGAGATTCCGGTGGCCGGGGCGGCGCCGGTGGTGACGGTGCCGGTTTCGGCGGTGATCGACAGCGGCAGCCGCCAGGTGGTCATCGTGCAGCTTGGCGAAGGCCGCTTCGCACCGCGCCCGGTCAAGCTCGGCCAGCGCGGCAGCGAGTACGTGCAGGTGCTCGACGGCATCAGGGAAGGTGAGGTGGTGGTGTCGGCGGCCAACTTCCTGATCGATGCCGAAAGCAACCTGAAGGCGGCGCTCACCGGGCTGCAGCCGGCGCCGGCCGCCGTCGGCCACCGGGCGGCGGGAACGCTGCATGCGGTCGATGCCGCCACCGGCACGGCCAGCATTTCGCACGGGCCGGTGGCCAGCCTGAACTGGCCGGCGATGAAGATGGATTTCGTGCTCGCCAACCCGGCACTGGCCGCCGGCATCCCGCCGGGGACGGCGGTCGAATTCGAGTTCGTCGAGCGCCAGCCCGGCGAATGGGTGGTCACCGCGCTCAGCGCGCACCGCCATTGAGGCCGCCATGCTCAATGCCCTGATCACCTGGTCAGCCCGCAACCGCTTCCTGGTCCTGCTGGCGACGCTGTTCGTCACCCTCGCCGGCATCTGGTCGATCGCCCGGACGCCGCTCGATGCGATTCCCGACCTGTCCGACGTGCAGGTCATCCTGTACACCGAGTTCCCCGGCCAGGCGCCGCAGGTGGTCGAGGACCAGGTCACCTACCCGCTGACCTCGGCCCTGCTGTCGGTGCCGAAATCGAAGGTGGTGCGCGGCTTCTCCTTCTTCGGCGCGTCCTTCGTCTATGTCATCTTCGAGGACGGCACCGACATCTACTGGGCGCGCTCGCGGGTGCTGGAGTATGTCAATTCGGTGTCCGGCAAGCTGCCGACCGGCGTCAGCCCGACGCTCGGCCCGGATGCCACCGGCGTCGGCTGGGTCTACCAGTACGCGCTGGTCGCCAAGAACCGGACACTGGCCGAACTGCGCACGCTGCAGGACTGGTACCTGCGCTACCAGCTGGCCAAGGCCCCCGGCGTCGCCGAGGTCGCCAGCATCGGCGGTTTCGTGCAGCAGTACCAGGTCACCGTCGATCCGGTGAAGCTCAGGACCTACGGCATTTCGCTGATGGGCGTCACCGCGGCGATCCGCAATTCCAACCGCGACGTCGGCGGGCGCACCCTGGAAATGGCGGAAACCGAGTACATGGTGCGCGGCCGTGGCTACCTGCGCGGCACGGGCGACATCGAGAACCTGGTGCTCAAGGCGCAGAACGGCACCCCGGTGCGCATCGCCGACATCGGCCGGGTCGAACTGGTGGCCGACGAGCGGCGCGGTATCACCGAACTCGACGGCGACGGCGAGGTGGTTTCCGGCATCGCCATGGCGCGCTATGGCCAGAATGCGCTGGAAGTCATCCACAACCTGAAGGACAAGGTCGGCGAGATCAGCGCCGGCCTGCCCGAGGGCGTCGCCATCCAGACCGTCTATGACCGCTCGGAGCTGATCCACCGCGCCATCGACACGCTCAAGCGCACGCTGGCCGAGGAAAGCCTGATCGTCGCGCTGGTCTGCGTGGTTTTCCTGCTCCACCTGCGCTCGGCGCTGGTCGCCATCATCATGCTGCCGGTCGGCATCCTGGCCGCCTTCATCGGCATGCGGGCGCTCGGCATCAACGCCAACATCATGAGCCTTGGCGGCATCGCCATTGCCGTCGGGGCGATGATCGATGCCGCCATCGTGATGATCGAGAACGCCCACAAGCATCTCGAACGCCTGCAACCGGGCGAATCGCGCAGCGAGGCGATGATTGCCGCCTGCAAGGAAGTCGGCCCGGCGCTGTTCTTCAGCTTGCTGATCATCACTGTCTCCTTCCTGCCGGTATTCACGCTCGAAGCCCAGGAAGGCCGGCTGTTCGCGCCGCTGGCGTGGACCAAGACCTTCGCCATGGCTGCCGCCGCCTTCCTGTCGGTGACGCTGGTGCCGGTGCTGATGCTGCTGTTCATCCGCGGCCACATCCGGCCGGAAGCGGAAAACCCGGTCAACCGCATCCTGATCCGCCTGTACCGGCCGATCATCGCCGGCGTCATGCGCTGGAAGCAGGCGACCATCGCCGCCGCCCTGCTCGTGCTGGCCGTCAGCATCGTGCCGGCCAGCCGCCTGGGCAGCGAGTTCATGCCGACGCTCAACGAAGGCACGCTGTTCTACATGCCGACCACCCTGCCCGGCCTGTCGGTGACCAAGGCGGCCGAACTGTTGCAGACGCAGAACAAGATCATCAAGAGCTTCCCGGAAGTGGCCTCGGTGTTCGGCAAGGCCGGCCGGGCGCAGACGGCGACCGATCCGGCGCCGCTGGAGATGTTCGAGACAATGATCCAGTTCAAGCCGCGCGAGCAATGGCGCGACGGTATGACGCAGGACGCGCTGATCGCCGAGCTCGATCGCGCGGTGCAGGTGCCGGGCCTGTCGAACGTGTGGGTGCCACCGATACGAAACCGCATCGACATGCTCGCGACCGGAATCAAGAGCCCAGTCGGCATCAAGGTCGCCGGCAGCGACCTGGCGCAGATCGACGAAACGGCTGCGGCCATCGAACGCGCGGTAGCCAACGTACCCGGCGTCAC
>DASUZG010000160.1:0-3422 GCA_036376995.1 Azonexus sp.
CCAGCGACACGTCGGCAGCGCCGAGCGCTTCCTGGGCATGGCCGAACAAGAGGCGGAACGGCAAGTCGGCAGCCTGCTGGCGATAGATCGCCGCCTCGAACTGCAGGCGCGTCTCGCGCGTCGCCAGCGGCACGACGAACAGCGCCTCGGGCAGGCGTTCGCGGATCAGCTTGGCGGTCTGCACGTAGGTGTCGGCCAGCATCGCCAGTTCGCCCTGGCGACTGCCTGGCAGTAGCGCGAATACCGGTGCCTCGCGGGCGATCTGCAAGGCTTCGCGCACCGCCACCTTGCTCGTTTCCAGCGGAATCAGGTCGGCCAGCGGGTGGCCGACATAGGTCACCGGAATACCCGCCTGCTGGTACAGCGGCGGTTCCATCGGGAACAGCGCCAGCACGCGGCTAACGGCCCGGGCGATCTTCTTGATCCGGCCACCGCGCCAGGCCCAGATCGACGGGCTGACGTAGTGGATGGTCTTGATCCCGGCGGCCTTCAGGTCGGCCTCGAGGCCGAGATTGAAATCGGGTGCATCGACGCCGATGAAGATGTCGGGACGCAGATCGAGCAGACGCTTCTTCAGGCGCCGACGGATACCGGCGATCTCGCGGTAGTTCTTCAGCGCATCGACGTAGCCCATGACCGAGAGCTTGTCGAGCGGCCACCAGGCATCGAATCCCTGTGCCTGCATTTTCGGGCCGCCGATGCCGAAGAACACGGCATCGGGCAGTTGCTCCTTCAGCGCGGCGATCAGGTGGCTGGCCAGCAGGTCGCCGGAGGCCTCCCCTGCCACCATGGCAATCCGTACTGCTGTGCCCATGTCAGCGAATGATGCCGCGCCGCGAGACTTCGAGGAAATCGACGAAACGCTGCACATCCGGCTGCGTCTTCGCGTCCTCGGCGAGCTTCTGCTTGGCTTCCTCGAGCAGCAGGCCGGACTTGTACAGCGTCCGGTAGGCGCGCTTCAGCGCCGTGATGGCATCGGCCGTGAAACCGCGCCGCTTGAGGCCTTCGACGTTGATGCCGTAGGGCGTCGCGGTGTTGCCGGCGGCCATCAGATAGGGCGGCACGTCCTGCAGGATCACCGTGCTGACCGCCGTCATCACGTGCGCGCCGATGCGGCAGTACTGGTGCACGCCGGTGAAGCCGCCGAGAATGGCCCAGTCGTCGACGACCACATGGCCGGCCAGCGAAGCGTTGTTGGCGAAGGTCACCTTGTTGCCGACCTGGCAGTCATGGGCGATATGGACGTAGGCCATGATCCAGTTGTCGTCACCGATGCGGGTCACGCCGGCATCCTGCACGGTGCCCAGGTTGAAGGTGCAGAACTCGCGGATGGTGTTGCGGTCGCCGATTTCCAGGCGGGTCGGCTCGCCGGCGTACTTTTTGTCCTGCGGCGTCTCGCCCAGCGAACAGAACTGGAAGATGCGGTTGTCGCGCCCGATGCGCGTGTGGCCCTTGATCACCACATGCGGCCCGATCACGGTGTTTTCGCCGATCTCGACATCGGGGCCGACGATCGAATAGGCGCCGATCTCGACGTTGGCGGCGATCCGGGCGGCCGGATCGACAATGGCGGTCGGATGGATCATGTCAGATGTCCCGCTTGGCGCACATCAGCGTCGCTTCGGCGACGACCTGGCCGTCGACGCGGGCTTCGGCCTTGAATTTCCAGATGCCGCGCATCTGGCGCAGGATATCGACGTGCAGGTGCAACTGGTCGCCGGGCATGACCGGCTTCTTGAAGCGGCACTCGTCGATGCCGACGAAGTAGAACACCGAATTGGGATCGGGCTTCGATTCCATGGTCTTGAACGACAGGATGCCGGCCGCCTGGGCCAGCGCTTCCATGATCAGCACGCCGGGCATCACCGGATGATGCGGGAAGTGGCCGACGAAGTACGGCTCGTTCATCGTGATGTTCTTGTAGGCATGGATCGACTTGCCCGCCTCGACCGCCAGAACCCGATCCACCAGCAGGAAGGGGTAGCGGTGCGGCAAGTGTTCGAGAATTTCGTGAATATCCATTTTAATCAATCCTTTGTATTCGTATTTTTAAGTATTTTCTCAAGATCGGAGACGCGCTCGGCGAGCTTGGCCAGATGCCGGATCTGGGCCGCGTTATGCAGCCAGTGGCTGTGCTCCTCGAGCGGGAAGACGCTGGTGTATTGCCCCGGGCGGTTGATGTTTTTCATCACCAGCGAGCCACCGGAAATCACTGCGCCGGAGGCGATGGTCACATGGCCGGCGATCATCGCCGCGCCGCCGACGATCACATTGTCCTGCAAGGTCGCGCTGCCGGCGATGGCGCCGCAAGCGGCGATCACGCAATGCTTGCCAATGACGCAGTTGTGGCCGATCTGGATCTGGTTGTCGATCTTGCAGCCGTCGCCGATCTGCGTGTCGTCCAGCGCGCCCCGGTCGATGGTGGTGCTGGCGCCGATCTCGACGTCGTCGCCGATGATGACCCGGCCGATCTGCGGAATCTTGATCCACTGCCCCTGGTCCGGTGCAAAGCCGAAACCGTCGGCGCCGATCACCACGCCGGCATGCAAGATGCTCCGGCAGCCGATCCGGCACCCGGCATAGATCGTGACATTGGGGTAAAGCACGGTGCCGTCGCCGATCGCCACCCCGTCGCCGATCACGCAGCCGGCATGGATTACGACGCCCTCGCCCAGCGTTACCCCGGAACCGACACAGACATTGGCGCCGATGCTGGCACTCGCCGGCACTGCCGAGGCACAGCTGGCCGAGGCATGAACACCGGGCGTGGCGACACTGGGCGGATTGAGCAACGCCGCCAGGCGCGCGTAATACGCGTAGGGATTCTTGCAGACGATGCGAGGAAGGCTGACCGCATCGGCGAATTCCGGCGCCAGGATGACCGCCGAAGCGCGCGTCGTCTGCAACTGGCTCCGGTATTTCAGATTGGCGAGAAAACCGATCTCGCCTTCGCCGGCCGAAGCCAGCGTGGCCACCTGGCCAATGCGTGTTTGTGCGTCACCAAGCACATCGCCGCCCAGGCGGGCGGCGATGTCGGCCAGCGAGAGAACCACACCCGCCGGATTGGGCATTACTTGCCTTCGGCGAGAGCCTTGATCACCCGGTCGGTGATGTCCAGACGCGGGCTGACCCAGACCACGTCCTGCAGGATCAGGTCGAACTTGTCGGCTTCGGCGATCTGCTTGATGGCCCGGTTGGCCTTCTCGATCACCGCGGCGTTTTCCTCGTTCTGGCGCAGGTTCAGATCTTCGCGGAACTCACGCTGACGGCGCTGGAATTCACGCGACAATTCGCCGAACTCCTTCTCCTTGGCGCGACGGTCGCTCTCGGCCATCGTCACCGAATTCTTTTCCAGGTTTTCCTGCAAGCCCTGCAGCTGTTTAGCCATACGCTGCAAGTCCTGGTCGCGCTTGGCAAACTCG
>DASUZG010000161.1:0-3125 GCA_036376995.1 Azonexus sp.
TTTGGCATCCGCCTCCTGCCTGAGTGGCGCCACGCTGCGCGCGGAATCGCGGGCATCGCGCTGCTGCAGATCAAGCAGAAGGTCGGAAAGGTTAGCAGAGAAACCTTTTTCGATCAACTGCTTATAACGGCGTTCGGCACGCACTTCGGCGCTTGCCGTCAGGAAGATTTTCAGCGGCGCCTGCGGGAAGATGACCGAGCCCATGTCCCGTCCATCGCCGACCAGGCCGGGCACCCTGTTGAAGGCTCGCTGGCGGAACAGCAAGGCATCGCGAACGGCCGGCAGGACAGCCACCTGCGAGGCGCCGGCGGAAATTTCCTCGGTGCGGATGGCATCGCCGACGGCTTCGCCCTCGAGGCGGATGTCCGTTTCGGTGAACGCGACTTCGAGCCCCGCCGCCAGTCTTGCCACGCCGGTCTCGTCCTGCCAGTCGACGCCGGCCCGCCGCGCGGCCAGCGCCGTCAGGCGATAGAGCGCGCCGGAATCGAGATAGGCGTAGCCCAGCGCCGCTGCCACGCGGGCCGCCACGGTGCCCTTGCCAGATGCCGAGGGACCGTCGATGGCGATCACCGGCGCCGCCTTGGTCACCGCGGCAAAACGGGCAAAGTAATCGGGGAAGGTCTTGGCCACGCATTTCGGGTCGTTGATGCGCAGCGGCGTGCCGAAGGCCGCCAGCGAGAAGCACATCGCCATGCGGTGGTCGTCGTAGGTGTCGATGGCAGCCGGTTTCAGCGTAGCGGGCGTGACGCGGATATAGTCCGCCCCCTCCTCGACTTCGGCACCCAGCTTGCGCAATTCGGTCGCCATCGCCGCGATGCGGTCGGTTTCCTTGACCCGCCAGCTGGCGATGTTGCGCAGCGTGGTCGTGCCCTTGGCGAACAGCGCCGCAGTGGCCAGCGTCATCGCCGCATCCGGGATGTGGTTGCAGTCGAGATCGACGGCGAGCAGCCCCCCGGCCGGCGCCCGCGCGGCCATCCAGTTCGGTCCCATTTCGATCTGCGCGCCCATCTGTGCCAGCGCCTCGGCAAACCTCACGTCGCCCTGGATCGAGTCGCGGCCGACGCCCTCGACCCGCACCGGCCCACCGCCGATGGCGCCAAGCGCCAGGAAATAGGAGGCCGACGAGGCATCGCCCTCGACATAGACGGTGCCCGGCGAGCGGTAGCGGCTGCCGGCCGGCACCGTGAAGCGCTGCCAGCCGTCGCGCTGCACGCTGACACCGAAGCGGGCCATGGTCGCCAGCGTGATCTCGATGTAGGGCTTGGAAATCAGCTCGCCGATCACCTCGACGGTGGCCGCCTCGCCGGTCAGCGGCAGCGCCATCAGCAGGCCGGTCAGGAACTGGCTGGAGACATCGCCACGCACCTGCAATGCCCCGCCCGGGCGGATGGCACCCGGCTTCAGATGCAGCGGCGGATAGCCGTCGGTGCCAAGATAGCTGATTTCGGCACCGAGCTGGCGCAGACCATCGACCAGGTCGCCGATCGGCCGCTCGTGCATGCGTGCCACGCCTTTCAGCACGTAGTCGCCACCAGCCAGCGCCAGCGCCGCAGTCAACGGGCGAAAAGCGGTGCCGGCATTGCCGAGGAACAACTCGGCCTGGCGCACCGGAATGCGCCCGCCGCAACCGTTGATCCGCCAATGCTCGCCCCCCAGATGAACAACACCGATGCCGAGGGTACGCAAGGCTTCCAGCATGCGCTCGGTGTCATCGGAGGCGAGCAGGTCGCGAACTTCCGTTTCGCCTTCGGCCAGGGCGGCCAGCAACAGGACGCGATTGGAGATGCTTTTTGAGCCCGGCAGGCGGACGGAGCCGGCGGCGGACAACAACTGGGGCAGGTCGAGGAATTCCATGATCGGCAAGGAGCGGAAAAATCGGGCAGTTTACCCGCGCCGGCCCAAAGACCGAAACCCTCCCGCCGATCTCAACCAGCCGGACCGTTGACGTATTCGGGCACGAAACGCCGCAGCCCCTGCTTCACTTCGCCACTGGGACGCACGCCGGAGCGCAGCCAGTCGAGCAGTTCGGCATATTCATCGGCGGCCAGGGCATCGGACAGGCGGGCGATGCGCAGCTTGGGATGCGGCGTCGGCAGGGTCGCTTCGTCATCGGCCAGCAATTCTTCGTACAGCTTCTCGCCCGGCCGCAGACCGGTGAATTCGATCCGGATTTCCTCCTCGGAAAAACCGGACAGGCGGATCATGTCGCGAGCTAGGTCTACGATCTTCACCGGCTCGCCCATGTCGAGCACGAAAATCTCGCCGCCCTGCCCCATGCAACCGGCCTGCAGCACCAGTTGCGCCGCCTCGGGAATGGTCATGAAGTAGCGGACGATCTCCGGATGCGTGACCGTCACCGGCCCGCCCTTGGCGATCTGCTCGCGGAATTTCGGAATCACGCTGCCGTTGCTGCCCAACACGTTGCCGAAGCGGACGGTGACGAACTTCGTCCCGCCATCGGCGTGAACGGCACGACAGAGGCGCTCGGCGAGGCGCTTGGTGGCGCCCATGACGTTGGTCGGATTGACCGCCTTGTCGGTGGAGATCAGGACGAATTTTTCGACCCCGGCCGCCTGTGCCGCCCGGGCCATCGTCAGCGTGCCCAGCGCATTGGTCCGTACCGCTTGCCAGGCATTGACGTCTTCCATCAGCGGCACGTGCTTGTAGGCGGCGGCATGGAAAATCACCGCCGGACCTTCCTGCGCCAGGATCTCGGCCACCCGCTCGCCATCGCGGACATCCGCCGCCCAGCACTGACGGGTCAGCCCGGGGAAAGTGCTGCGCAACTCCTCATCGATCATGTACAGCGCGAACTCCGAGGCATCCAGCAGCACCAGCCGCGCCGGCTCGAAGCGGGCGATCTGCCGGCACAGTTCGGAGCCGATCGAGCCACCGGCGCCACTGACCAGCACCACCTTGCCGCGCAGCAGCTCGTGCAACCCCTGGTCATCGAGCTTGACTGATTCCCGCCCGAGCAGATCCTCCAGTTCGACCTTGCGGATATTCGAGACTGCCATCCGGCCGGACAACAGATCGTCGTAGGACGGCACGGTCAGCACGGTCAGCCCGGCTTCAGCAGCCAGCTCGGCTGCCCGCCGACGGACCCCCGGACGGGCACCCGGCAT
>DASUZG010000162.1:0-6103 GCA_036376995.1 Azonexus sp.
GGCCTGCCGGCCGACACGCAGATCACCGACCTGCACGTCTGGCGCGTCGGCAACGGCGCCTACGCCTGTGCCCTGTCGCTGCTGACCCACGACGCGGTGCTGACGCCGCTGGCGGTGCGCGAGGCGCTGGCCGTGCATGAAGAGATCGTGCACGTCACGGTGGAAATCCACCGCTGCGACGAGTGCCCGCCGGCCTGAGCCGGCGGGATCGGCTCAGCGCATCTCGAAGGCTTCCTGGTGGAAGCGGGTCCGCCCCCGCCACGAGCGGCGCAAGCCCGCCCGCAGCGCCTCGGCCAGGCCGTTCGGGCCGCAAAACCAGATCTCGCTGAGTCCGGCTGCCTGGCTCCGCATCAGATCGTCGGCCGCCAGCCGCTGGCCCCGCTGCGCATCATGCACCTGCAGATGGATGCCCGGCAGGCCGGCGCACAGGGCTTCCAGGCGGGCGACGAAAGGGTCGCCGGCGCAGTCGCGGGTGCAGTAGTGCAGGTCCGCCATCGGCGCCGCGGCCGGTGCCGCCTGCAGCGATTCCAGCCAGGCCAGGAAGGGCGTCACGCCGACGCCGGCGGCGACCCAGATCTGCTGCGCGCCGCGGTTCAGGCGGGCGATGTCGAACCGGCCGTACGGCCCCTCGACCTGCACTGCCTGCCCGGGCCGCAAGCGGGCTGCGAGTTGCCCGGTATAGTCGCCGAGCGCCTTGATCTGGAAGGTCAGCGTGCCGTCGCCGCGGTCGGCGCTGGCGATGGTAAAGGGATGCGCCCCTTCGCCGCTCTCGAAGGTGACGAAGGCGAACTGGCCCGGACGGTGGCCGCGCCAGCCGTGGTGCAGGCGGCAACGCACCGTGGTCAGCCCGGGCACCGGTTGTTCGACGGCAACGATGTCGCCATCCACGCGACGGCGCCGGCCGATGCTGCCGAGCAGCGAGCGCATGGCCCCGTAGCTGCCGGCGGCCAGCAACAGGGCCACCATCGCACCGGCCGGCTGGCCCCACCAGGCCATCGGCGCCAGCAGCGCCGCATGAAAAGCCAGCATCAGATAGAGCGCCGGCATGGCCCGGTGCAGGAAGCGCCAGGGGCGGTAGGGAAATCGTTTCCACAGCGCCAAGAGCAGCATGGCGACGATGACGTAGAAGGCCCATTCGCCCATGTCCTCGGCCAGGTGGCGCAGCCCTTCGTGCAGGCCGGAGAATTTCTCCTTCGCCGGCCGGCCGCCGCGGCCGATCGCTGATTTCAGCCAGTCGTCGGACATCTCGACCAGCCAGTGCAGGATGGCGAACAGCCCGGCCAGCAGGCCGGCCCACTTGTGCGTGCGATAGACCCGGTCCATGCCGCCGAGCGGTGCTTCCAGCCAGGCCGGACGGGTCGCCAGCAGCATCGCCAAGGACATCAGGGCGATCGACAGCAGGCCGCTCAGCAGCAGCGCCTCGTGACGCAGCTGCCACAGCGGATGGACGCCGGCCGGCCAGCCCGTGCTGGCGACATCGAGTCCCCAGACGAGGACGACGGCGGCGATGAGAGCGGAAAGCAGAAGATTCATGGCGTAATTCCCAAGTAACGGGGCCGCCCGCGCGGCCGGCAGGGGTCAGTCCTCGTAGAAGCCGCGTTCGGCATCGGCATGGCAGGCCACGCAATTGGCCCGGGTGCGCACGTCCTGGTGCCGCCAGTCGCGCGCCGGCACCTCGCGGTGCTCGCGCACCCATTTCGGCAGTTCGGTGATGCGCAGCGGCGCTTCGCCGGCCGCCAGGCCGCGGGTCAGCTTGGCACCGTAGCGACGCCCGCCGGTGTCGGCGGCGTGGGCCGTCAGGTAGTCGGCGACCTGCGCGGCCAGCGCCGGCTCGAGTGATGCGTCGTCGCCGAAATGGTGCTTGAGGTCGCCCATCATCCGTTGCCAGGAGCGGGCGGGCAGCATCGACGGGGCGAAGGCCAGGTGGCAACTGCCGCATTCTTCCTTGACTTTGGCGTCGCCGACCGGCGGGAAGAAATGGCCGCCGCCGGCCTGGGCGCGGCTCAGGATCAAGGCCGAAAAGGCCAGCGCAAGGCCGGCCAGGACGAGCGGGCGAAGCGGAAGGTTCATGATCGTCCCCTGTGGATGGGCGGCTTACTGGCCGCGCATGAAAGTCAGCCAGTCGCCCTTTTCGCGGGGCGTGCATTCGCGGCCGAGGACTTCGTTGCAGTTGCGCCGGAACCATTTCTCGACCTTGGCCGGATCGGCATAGCGGCCGGGCGTCGCCGACAGCGCCACCGGTTCGATGGCCTTGCCGGCCGGGGTCTTGCCGGCGCCGCGCGGATCCTGGCCGTGACAGGCGGTGCAGGCCGGCGTATCCGGCTTGCCGAGGATGAAGGAGTGCGTGTGCAGCGTCCGGCCGCGCTCCGCCGAGAAACCGGCAAAGGCCGGGTCGGCGGCCTTGGCGGCGGCGCCATAGCGCGCCAACTGGTCGTCGACGGGGCCGCCGACAGCGGCCGGCGGGCTCAACAGCAATGCGGCGAGCAGCAGGGGAACGAGGGTCTGGGTCATGGCGAGCATTCCGGTGGTTGAGCGATGGGGCGCAATTTGACAGGCCACGCCTGAAGCCAGCCTGAAGCCGGCATTCATCTGCAGTTCATCGCCCCTGGGCTACAAGGAAAGCGTCAGCACAGGATGCATCGGCCCGTCTGGCCGGTGCCCGGATAGCGTGACATCATGACCATCACGAAAGGAGCCGATCATGTCCAACCGCCGATTGATGTCTGCACTGCTCGCCGCCCTTGTCGTCGTCGCCGCTGGCAGCACCCCGCTCGCCGCCGCCGAGGAACCGATTTTTGGCAGCCAGCTGATGACCCAGCAGGAACGCAACGAACACCGGCTGAAGATGCACTCGGCCAAGACGGCCGAGGAACGCGAAGCCGTGCGCGCCCAGCACCACCAGCAGATGCTCGAACGCGCCCGTCAGCAGGGCGTGACACTGCCCGAAACCCCGCCGCCCCAGGGTGCCGGCCGCGGCATGGGGCCCGGTATGGGTATGGGCGGCGGGCCAGGCCCCGCTCGCACGCAATAGACAGCCGCCCGATGCTGCGCCACCGCCCGTTCGTCCGCCCGGCCCTGCTGATGCTGCTGACCGCCCTGGCCGCGCCGGCGGCGGGCAGCAATGACCGGCACGATCACGAACTGGCGCGCGAGGCGCTGGCGGCCGGCCAGATCCTGCCGCTGCGCACGGTGCTCGAACGGGTCCGCCGGGATTACCCCGGCGAAGCCCTGGAAGTCGAGCTGGAAGAGAAGTCCGGGCGCTGGGTGTACAAGGTCAAGATGCTGCGTCCCGACGGCGGCGTCAGCAAGCTGCTGCTCGATGCCCGCGACGCCTCCCTGCTGGGCGTCGGCGGCCACGGCCAACGGTCGCGGGAGAAGGACTGATGCGCCTGCTGGTCGTCGAGGACGAGCCGACGCTGTGCGCCCAGCTGTGCCGCAGCCTGGAAGCCGCCGGCTATGCCGTCGATGCCGCAGGCAACGGCCGCGACGCCGAGCATCTCGGCCGCGAGGAGCCGTTCGACGCGGTGGTGCTCGACCTCGGCCTGCCGCTCGTCGACGGCCTCACCGTGCTCAAGCGCTGGCGCGCCGCCGGCCGCAACATGCCGGTCCTGATCCTGACCGCCCGCGGCGACTGGCACGAGCGGGTTGCCGGCATCGACGCCGGCGCCGACGACTATCTGGTCAAGCCCTTCCACATGGAAGAGTTGCAGGCCCGGCTGCGCGCCCTGATCCGCCGTGCCGGCGGCCAGGCCGCCAACGAACTCAATTGCGGGCCGCTGACCCTCGATACGCGCAGCGCCCGGGCGCATGTCGACGGCCAGCCGCTCGTTCTGACCAGCCACGAGTTCCGCGTCCTCGCCTACCTGCTGCACCGGCGCGACCAGGTCGTTTCGCGCAGCGAATTGTCGGAGCATATCTACGCCCACGACAGCGACCGCGACTCGAACACCATCGAGGTCTTCGTCGGCCGGCTGCGCAAAAAGCTGCCGGCCGACATGATCGAGACGGTGCGCGGCCTCGGCTACCGCCTGCGCGCCCCGGCATGAACGGCCGCACGTCGCTCCGGCTGCGCCTGCTGCTCGGCACGCTGGTCTGGATCCTCGGCAGCATCGGCCTCACCGGCTGGCTGCTCAACGGCCTCTTCAGCGAGCATCTGGGCCGCCAATTCCACGCCGAACTGCAGACCCACCTCGATCAGCTGGCGGCCAATCTCGAGATCGATGCCAACGGCCGCACCGTGCTCAGCCGGCCGCTCAGCGATCCGCGCCTGGCCCGCCCCTACTCCGGCCTCTATTGGCAGGTCGACCGCCTGGGCGAAGCCGGCCAACCGGCGGTGCCCGCCGTGCTGCGCTCGCGCTCGCTGTGGGACCAGGCCCTGGCCGTGCCCGACGACCATCCGGCCGACGGCGAAGTGCACCAGCACGCGGTGAGCGGGCCCAACGGCACACCGCTATTGATGATCGAGCGGCTGCTGCGCCCCCTCGATCCGCCCGGCCCGGCCGTCCGCCTGATCGTCGCCGCCGACGAGGCTCTGCTCGGCGAACCGCTGCAGCGCTTTCGCGGCATGCTGCTGACTGCGCTCGGCCTGCTCGCCGCCGGCCTGGCCGGAGCGGCGGTGGTCCAGGTGCGCAGCGGCCTGCGCCCGCTCAACCGCCTGCGCGAGGAGCTCACGCAGCTGCGCGACGGCCGGCGGGCGACCCTGGACGGCCGCTATCCGGCGGAAGTGCAGCCGGTGGTCGACGAACTGAACACGGTGCTGGCGCGCAATGCCGAATTCGTCGAGCGCGCGCGCAGCCAGGCCGGCAATCTCGCCCATGCGGTGAAGACGCCACTGAGCGTGATGGCCAACGCGGCGGCCGGCGAATCCGGGCCGCTGGCCGAACTGGTCGGCAGCCAGGTGGTGCTGGCCCGGCAGCAGATCGACCATCACCTGGCCCGCGCCCGTGCCGCTGCCGCCGCCCAGCTCAGCGGCCGGCGCTGCCGCCTGCGACCGGCGGTGGACGGCCTGCTGCGGGTCTTGCAGCGCCTGTGCGCCGAACGCGACGTCGAACTCACCGTCGGCCAGTGCCCGGACGACCTAGTGTTTCGCGGCGAAGCCCAGGATCTGCAGGAAATGCTCGGCAATCTGCTGGACAACGCCGGCAAGTGGGCGAGCCGGCGCATCGTGGTCGATGCCGAGCAAACGGCCGGCGAACTGCGCATTGATGTCGATGACGACGGCCCCGGCATCGCCACCGGCCAGCGCGCCGAACTCTTGCAGCGCGGCCGGCGCGGCGACGAGCGGGTGCCCGGCTCGGGTCTCGGCCTGGCCATCGTCGACGACCTGGCGCGGCTCTACGGCGGCCGGCTGGAGCTGCTCGATGCGCCGCTCGGCGGCCTGCGCGCCCGGCTGTGGCTGCCGGCCGGGCGGGATGGCGACGGCACGACCGACACGCCGGCGCCGTGAGCGCCGCCGGCCGGCTCAGGCGTGGCCGGCTGCCAGTGGCGCCGCGAAGCGGGCCATCACGTGGCTGGTCATGCCCTTGGCCAGTTCCTCCTCGCCGTAGAACACGGTACCGATGCCTTCCTGGCGCAGCATCCGCGACTCGTCCTCGCTGTGCGTGCGCAGCACGATTTCGATGTCCGGATTGAGCGTGCGCGCCGTCTCCGCCATCTGGCGGACATTGAACGGATCGGGCGTGGCCACCACCAGCATGCCGGCATGGGCGATGTGGGCCTGGATCAGCACCGCCGGATCGGCGGCGTTGCCCGACACTGCGGCCACACCCTTGTTGCGCAGGGCTTCGACCACCTGCCGGTTCTGCTCGGCAACGACGTAGGGAATGCCGCTGGCGTCGAGGACCTCGGCAATGCGCCGGCCGACTCGGCCGTAGCCGACCAGCACGACCTGGCCTTCGAGATACTTGCGCTCGGTGCTGGTCGGCAGTTCGGCGTAGGGATCGCCGCGCTGCTCGAGCGTGCGGGCCAGCGCCGAGCGCGCGAGAATCCACCGGCGCAGCGGCTCGACGGCGGCGAACAGCAGGGGATTCAGGGCGATCGAGATCAGCGCGCCGGCCAGCACCAGGCTCATGCCTTCGGCCGGCAGGAGGCCCAGGGTCACCCC
>DASUZG010000163.1:0-4786 GCA_036376995.1 Azonexus sp.
TGCCGGCGGAACGTGGTCTTGCGGAAACGGCGGCGCCAGTCGGAGAAGCAGGCCATGTCCTATTGCTCCGGGAACAGCAGGCTGAAGCTGCGCTGCTGCAGTGGCGACGGTGCCAGGCCGAGGTGGCCGGCGGTGCGGGTGTTGAAGGCGGTCAGCACGTTGCGCAGCGGCAGCACGCCGCGCACGGCCGGGTTGCCGCTGGCCAGGCCGACCGCCGAGGCGGCCAGGTTGCGCCCGAGTTCGACGTTGTCGGGATAGAGCGCGAACAGCGCGCCGCGCTTGACGTGCGAGACATTGCTCGAGAACACCGGAATGCTGCGCGCCCAGGATTCCTGCAGGACCAGCGGCAGGACCAGCGAGTCGTCGACGGTGGCGCTGTCCTGCGGCAGCCACAGCGCGTCGCGCCGCGGGTCGGCGCTGGCGAAGATGCTCTGGTAGATGGCCAGGCCGCTCTTCAGGTCGCCGGCTTCCTGGGCCAGCAGTTCGAAGCCCTGGGCGCGGGCGGCCTCGCGTGCCAGCTTGATCAGCCAGCCGTTCTGGCGCGGATCGAAGACGACGTGGATGCGCTGGCTCTTGGGCGACAGGCTCTTCAGCTTGGCGAACAGCAGCGCCGGGTCCGGCGCCAGGCTGAGGATGGCGCCGCTGCGCTCGTCGCCGTCCGGCACCGAAACCACGCCGCCGGCAACCACGCCGATGTCCTTGTCGAGGGCGCTGGCGGCGCGCAGGCCGTTGCGCCCGAGCGCGATGACGACGCGGATGTCGCGCCGCTTCAGTTCGCCGGAGATGGCCTCGGCATTGAAGTTGCTGCCCACCGCGTAGGTGGTGATCCGGGTCTCGGCGTTTTCCTCGATGCCTTCGATGATTTTCGAGAACACGCTGCGGTAGGGTTCGCCGATGTCCGGATAGAGCACGGCGATCGGGCCGATGCCGCCGCCGGCGGTGGCCAGGCGGATCGGGGCGTTGCGCTGGGCGGCGGCCAGCAGCAGGCGGCCCAGGCGCGGATCGTCGAGATCCTTGAGGGCGAGGTGGATGATCTCTATGCCGGGCACCCGGTCGATGCCGCTCAGTTGCTCGGAATAGCGCTGCCGTCCGGGGTCGTCGCCCTCGGCATAGATGACGGCGATGCGGGTGACGTCGGCCGTGGCCGGGAAGCCGCCGGCGAGCAGGAGAATTGCTGCCAGAACCCGCGTGATGAATTTCGTCATGGCGGCGTTACAGGTTGAAACGGGCCTGGAGCCAGACCGTCCTGCCCGGCAGCGGCAGGTCGTAGATGATGCCGGAGCCGGTCCGGCTCGGTTCGCGGATGTCGGCATTGAACAGGTTGTAGACCGACAGCGAGAGATCCCAGTCGCCGGGCTTGCCGATGCTGCGCAGCGTGAGATCGGTCGAGGTGTAGTCGTCCAGCTGTGGCCGGGTGTCGCCCCAGGCCCGCTCGCGGTCGGCGACGTGATTGACCTGGGTGCTCAGTTGCCAGCCGGGCACCAGGCGCCAGTCGGCGCGGACGTACAGGTGGTGGTGCGGCGCGTAGCCGGCATCGTGGCCGGTCGTTTCGTCGGTGTTCTTCTGGTAGGCGTAGTGGCCGCTCAGCTGCAGGTTGCTGGCCGCCGCCCAGGCGATTTCCAGTTCGCCGCCGTGGCCTTTCTGCTTGCCGCCGTTCTCGTAGGTGTTGCCGACCTGGCTGATGATGTCGGTGATCCGGTGCCGGAACAGGCTCAGGCTGCTCTGCAGGTCGTGGCGGATCTGCCAGCTGACGGCCGCTTCCAGGGTCCGGATGCGTTCCGGCTGCAGGGTCGGGTTGCCCAGCGCCACCGGGTTGCCGGTGGCGTACTGCTCGATGAAGGACGGGGCGCGGAAGGCGCTGCCGTACATCAGCTTGGCGGTCAGGTCGTGGCGCGCTTCCCAGACCAGCGCCAGGCGCGGGTTGGTGGTGCCGCCGAAGTTGGAATAGACATCGCGGCGGAGGCCGCCGGTCAGCGTCCAGTCGTGGGCGAAGTCCCATTCGTCCTGCAGGTAGGCATAGTCGAGCCGGCGCGTGTGCGGGGCGAGGAACAGGTTGGCGCCGCTGGCCCGGTACATCGGCAGCGGCGTCGGCAGCGGCCCGGGGATCTGGGTGAAGTTCTTGTACTCGCGGGTCTTGTGGATTTCCAGGTCGTCGTGGCCCAAGCCAAGGCGGATGCGGTGGTCGGCGAAGCCGGAATAGACGCCGGCCGCCGAGTAACGGGCCTGGCGCTCCCATTTGTCCGGGTCGCCGATCACGCCGTTGGGGAAGCCGGGCAGGGCGCCGCCGGGAATCACCACCAGCGGCGTCGTCACCTCGTTGGCCAGGTGCATGAAGGCGGCCTGCAGCGTCAGGCTGAAATCGCGGGCGAAATTGGCGTCGTTCCACGACAGGTCGCTGGAGAAGCGCTCGCTACGGAGCTGGCCGAACGGGTCGAGGGCGCCGGCGATGCCGGCGCCGGTGCCGACGTCGTCGCGCAGCGTGTAGCTGGTGCGCCAGCGGAAACGGTCGTAGCCGACGTCGAGCTGGCCGTCGATGTCGTCGTGGCCGAGATTGACCGGGCCGCTGCGGCCGACGGCGTCGCTGCGGATCGTCCGGCGCTGGCCGTCGCTACGGCCGACCCGGAGGTAGGCCGCAAAATCCAAGTCGCCGTGCCGGCTGCCGTGCTGCAGCACGGCATCCCAGCTGTCGAACGAGCCGAGGCCGCCGCCGAGCACGGTGCCGTCGATGTCGTCGGCGGTCTTGGTGATGATGTTGATGGTGCCGGCGAAGGCGTCGGCGCCGTAGATGGCCGAGCCGGGGCCACGGATGACTTCGATGCGGGCGATGTTGTCGACCGGCAGTTCGACCATCAGTTCGTCCGGGTTGCCGAGATAGACGCTGGTCCGCGGAATGCCGTTGATCATCATCAGCACCTGCGGCGAGGTGCCGGTCAGGATGCCGCGCATGCTGTAGGTCGGGGTGTAGTTGTTCTGCAGGTTGTTGCGCGACACGTGCAGGCCGGGCACCGCTTCAAGGGCCTGACTGACGGTCCGGGCACCCATGTTGGCGATGGCCTTGGCGGTGATCACCGTCGCCGCCGACGGCGCCTTGCTGAGCAATTGCCGGCTGCCGGTGGCGATGGAGACGAAATTCTTGTCGCCATAGGCCAGGGCCAGGTCCTCTTCCTCGTTCAGCGGCTGGGCATGGGCGACGCCGCTGGCGGTAGCCACCAGCACGGCGGAAAGCAGGCATGATCGCAGCATGGATAGCCTCCCCCCGAGGCCAGGCATTTCTTGCGTTTGTTATAGCCGGGCAATCTAGCCGAAAGCTATGACGGTAGCAATGAATAATGCGTGATTTGGCGGAAGCGGCGATGGCTGAAAACGGAAGTTCACAGCAAGCCATCTAAAAGATAAAATATATAAGACTTGGGCGGGCTAGTGACCGGGTGCTGTGCTGAACCGTTTTTCCCCGTCGCTGTCGTAAAATACTTCGTTCCGCCAAGAACCACTCAGAGCAACCCTTTACGAAAGGAAGTCGCCGTGCTTGAAGCCTATCGCGCCCACGTTGCAGAGCGTGCAGCCCTCGGGATCCCCCCGCTGCCCCTGTCCAAGCAACAGACCACCGAACTGGTGGCCCTGCTGAAGAATCCGCCGAAGGGCGAAGAAGCCGCTCTGGTCGAGCTGATCACCTATCGCGTGCCGGCCGGTGTGGACGATGCCGCCAAGGTCAAGGCCGAGTTCCTGGCCAAGGTTGCCAAGGGCGAAGAAGCCTGCGCGCTGATTTCCAAGGAAAAGGCCACCGAACTGCTGGGCACGATGCTGGGCGGCTACAACGTCAAGCCGCTGATCGACCTGCTGGCCTGCGGCACCTGCGGCGCCGTCGCCGCCGAAGGCCTGAAGAAGACCCTGCTGGTGTTCGACTACTTCCATGACGTCGCCGAACTGGCCAAGAGCGGCAACGCCAATGCCAAGGCCGTCATGCAATCCTGGGCCGACGCCGAGTGGTTCACCTCGCGTCCGGAAGTCCCGGCTTCGCAGAAGCTGACCGTCTTCAAGGTCACCGGCGAAACCAACACCGACGACCTGTCGCCGGCCCCGGACGCCTGGTCGCGCCCGGACATCCCGCTGCACGCGCTGGCCATGCTGAAGAACCCGCGTCCGGGCATCGAAGCCGACGAGCCGGGCTCGCGCGGCCCGATCAAGCAACTGGAAAAGCTCGCTGCCAAGGGCAACCTGATCGCCTACGTCGGCGACGTGGTCGGTACCGGTTCCTCGCGCAAGTCCGCCACCAACTCGGTGCTGTGGTTCACCGGCGAAGACATCCCGTTCGTCCCGAACAAGCGCTTCGGCGGCGTCTGCCTCGGCTCCAAGATCGCTCCGATCTTCTTCAACACGATGGAAGATGCCGGCGCCCTGCCGATCGAAATCGACGCCGGCCAGATGGACATGGGCGACGAAATCGAACTGAAGGTTGACGAAGCCACCGGCAAGGTCACCGCGCTGAAGAACGGTGCCGTGATCGCCGAATCGCAACTGAAGACCCTGGTCATTCTCGACGAAGTCCGTGCCGGCGGCCGCATTCCGCTGATCATCGGCCGTGGCCTGACCACCAAGGCCCGCGAAGCCCTCGGCCTGGCCCCGTCCACGCTGTTCCGCCTGCCGCAGAGCCCGGCCGATTCCGGCAAGGGTTACTCGCTGGCCCAGAAGATGGTCGGCAAGGCCTGCGGCGTCACCGGCATCCTGCCGGGCACCTACTGCGAGCCGAAGATGACCACCGTCGGTTCACAGGACACCACCGGCCCGA
>DASUZG010000164.1:0-2445 GCA_036376995.1 Azonexus sp.
GGCGCCGTTGTACTCCTCCTCCTGATCCAGGCGCAGCCCGAGGGTGGCCTTGAGCGCCCCGTAGACCACGGTGCCGCCCGCCAGGGCCACGGTGATGGCCAGGGCGGTCATGATCAGCTGGGGCATGAAGGCGATGCCGCCCAGGCCGCCCAGGGCCTTGCTGCCGAAGATGCCGGCGGCGATGCCGCCCCAGGCGCCGCACAGGCCGTGCAGCGGCCACACGCCGAGCACGTCGTCGATCTTCCAGCGGTTCTGGGTAAGGGTGAACATGACCACGAACAGGGCGCCGGCGACGCCGCCGACCACCAGGGCCCCCATCGGGTGCATCAGGTCGGAACCGGCGCAGACGGCGACCAGCCCGGCGAGCGGACCGTTATGCAGGAAGCCCGGGTCGTTCTTGCCGAGGATCAGCGCGACCAGCGTGCCGCCGACCATGGCCATCAGCGAATTGAGGGCGACCAGGCCGGAAATCTTGTCCAGGGTCTGCGCGCTCATGACGTTGAAGCCGAACCAGCCGACGGTCAGGATCCAGGCGCCGAGCGCCAGGAAGGGGATCGATGACGGCGGATGGGCGGAGATCTGGCCGTCCTTGCTGTAACGCCCGTGGCGGGCGCCGAGCAGGAGCACGGCGGGCAGCGCGATCCAGCCGCCCATCGCATGCACGACGACGGAGCCGGCGAAGTCGTGGAATTCAGCGCCGAAGGTGGCGAGCAGCCAGGCCTGGATGCCGAAGGCCTTGTTCCAGGCGATGCCCTCAAAGAACGGGTAGACGAAACCAACGATCAGGAAGGTGGCGATCAGCTGCGGATTGAAGCGTGCCCGCTCGGCGATGCCGCCGGAGATGATGGCCGGGATGGCGGCGGCGAAGGTCAGCAGGAAGAAGAACTTGGTCAGCTCGTAGCCGTTCTTGGCGACCAGCGTCTCGACACCGGAGAAGAAATTGACGCCGTAGGCGATGCTGTAGCCGATGAAGAAATAGGCGATGGTCGAAATGCCGAAATCGCTCAGGATCTTGACCAGGGCATTGACCTGGTTCTTTTTGCGGACGGTGCCGACTTCGAGGAAGGCGAAGCCTGCGTGCATGGCCAGCACCATGATGGCGCCGAGCAGGATGAACAGTACGTTGCTACCGGATTGAAAGGTTTCCATTTGACCCCCAGACAAATAATCCGGGGGTGGAAAGCAAGCACCATTCCAGTGCGTTAATCATGTTACAAATCAGTGCATTACGATTTATCATGCACCAAATTACGCACTATTGAAGTGCATTTATGCACCGCGCGCCCGGCTGCGGTGCATCGATTCCTCATTTCGGGGCAGCGTCCGGCGGCAGCAGCACCCACATCCGGCCGTTCTGCTTCATGCGCCCGGCGAGTTCGCCGGCGGCCTTGCCGAAGCCCCAGAAGAAGTCGGCGCGCACTGCGCCCTTGATGGCGCCGCCGGTATCCTGAGCCATCACCAGGCGATTCAGCGGCTGCACCGAATTGGGTCGGGTGGTGGACAGGAACACCGGCGCTCCGAGCGGCACCGAGCGCGGATCGACGGCGATGGTGCGCTCGGCGATCAGCGGCACGCCGAGGGCGCCGATCGGGCCGTCCTTGCTGTCCGGCATTTCGCGGAAGAAAACATAGCTCGGATTGGCGTTCAGCAGGTCGTCGAGGCGCCCCGGGTTGGCCCGCGCCCAGGCCTGGATACCCTGCATCGAGGCTTCCTCCAGTTTCAGTTCGCCGCGGGCGACCAACAGGCGGCCAATCGACTGGTAGGTGTGGCCGTTCTGGTCGGCATAGTTGAGGCGCACCATGCTACCGTCGCTCAGGCGCACGCGCCCGGAGCCCTGCACCTGCAGGAAAAAGAGTTCGACGGCGTCATCCACATAGAGCAGCGTGCGGGCGGGAATGGCCTCGCCGCGGCTGGCGATCTCGGCCCGCGTCCAGTACGGCACCACGCGCTTGCCTTCGATGCGGCCGCGCACGCGCTTGTCCTTCAACTCCGGGAAGATGGCCGACAGGTCGATGCTGAGCAGGTCGTCGGGCACGCCCAGCACCGGCTGCTCGATGCCGCGGGCGCGCTGGCGGCTGCCACGCAGCAGCGGCTCGTAATAGCCGGTGATGGTGCCGCTGGTGCTGCCGTCGGCAGCGACGATGGCATGCGGCCGCAGGTGTTCCTGGAAGAAAGCGCGGGCGTTGAAGCCGGGCTTGTTGCCGGCCTCGCGCGCCAGTTCGCAGACGCGCTTCCACTCGCTGCCGTTGGCCCGCCCGGCCATGCCGCGGCAGGACAGCAGGAAGGCCGGCCAGGCGGCGGCCACGTCGTCATCGCTCCAGCCCGGCAACTCGCTCCACTCGGCCGGCTGCAGCGTGCGCGAGAATGGCGGCGGCACGGTCGGCGTCGCTGCCGTCGGCGGCGGGCAGGTCGGGCAGACGGCACAGGGCTGGCAAGTCGGTGCCG
>DASUZG010000165.1:0-9555 GCA_036376995.1 Azonexus sp.
CAATGTCGAGCCGTATAGCGCCGGCTGGATGGCGCGCGGCCGGCCGACCCGCTGGGCCGAGGAACGCCCGACGCTGGTCGATGCCGCCACCTACCGCCAACACATCCTACTTCTGGAGCCGGAGGCCCGCTTTGTCTGAGCTCCTCGCCATCCTGATCGCCGGCCCCGGCCCGGAGCAGCCCGAGCGCTGCGTGACGCCGCTGGTGCATGCGCTGGCCGCGCGCGCCCTCGACGCCGAAGTCGAAATCCATTTCGCCGGTCCGGCCGTGCGCTGGCTGGTCGCAGGCGTTGCCGACGCGGCCTGGCCGACGCCGGGGCGCGAAAAATCGATTAGCGCCTGGCTCGCTGAACTCACCGCCGCCGAGGTCCGCCTCTACGCCTGCGGCATGGCCCGCGCCGCCTGGGTGGCCGCCGACGAAAGCCTGATCGCCGCTGCCGGCGCCGCCGGGGCCACCGCCTTCGTCGCCCGCGCCCTCGATCCGGCGTGGCGGACGCTGGTGTACTGATGGCCGCCCCCGCGATCACCGGCGTCATCCTGGCCGGCGGCCTCGGCCGGCGCATGGGCGGCGTGGACAAGGGCCTGCAACTCCTGGCCGGACGGCCGCTGGCCGCCCATGTCGCCGCGCGCCTGGCGCCGCAGGTCGATGAGTTGCTGATCAATGCCAACCAGAATGCCGAGGCCTACGCCGCCTTCGGCCACCCGGTGGTGGCCGACCGCATCGCCGGCTTCGCCGGGCCGCTGGCCGGCCTGCACGCGGCGCTGAGCGCCGCCCGCCATCCGCTGGTGGCCACCGCCCCGTGCGACTCGCCCTTCCTGCCGGCCGACCTGGTCGCCCGGCTGGCCGCGGCGCTGGCCGACGGTGATCACGACATTGCCATCGCCCGCACCCTGGACCAGCCGCATCCGGTGTTCTGCCTGTGCCGGCAGCGCCTGCTGCCGTCGCTCGAAGCCTTCCTGTTAGCCGGCGGGCGCCGCTTCAGCCAATGGACGGACGGACTGCGCAGCGTCGAAGTGAATTTCGACGACCAGGTGGGCGCCTTCGAGAACATCAACACCCGCGCCGAGCTGGCCCGCTTCGAGCCGGACGCCTGAGAAGCTGCACGGCCCGGGCGATCGGGCTAAGATGGCTACCCCCTGTTCGGCCACTGCCCGCCATGTCCCGTCGCTTTCCGCTGCACGTCCATATCTCGACGCTGTTCCTGCTGCTGATCCTGGTCGTCGGCGGCCTGATCGGCGGTCTCGGCTACTCGGTCGCCAGCCGCATCCTGAAGGACAGCGCCGGCGAGATGAACAGCCGGGTCGGCCGGGAAGCCGAAAGCGCGCTGGTCAATCTGCTCGCCCCGGCCGAGATGGCCACCCGCCTCATCAGCCGCAGCGACCTGACCACCGCCACCACCCTCGACCAGCGCCTGCAGAGCCTGCCCCTGATGCGCGAGGTGCTGCGTGAATCGGCGGCGTTGAGCGGCCTTTACGTCGGCTACGGCAACGGCGACTTCTTCCTGCTGCGCCGCCTGCAGAACGACAACGACCGCCGGCTGTTCGCCGCCCCGCCCGGAGCCGTCTACCTGCTGCAGAGCATCGACCGCCCGGCCGGTACCGTGCGCGGCCGCCACCTGTTTCTCGACGACGGCCTCAACACGCTGCAGGTCGATGAACGCCCCGACTATCCGCGCGGCTACGATCCGCGCAGCCGCGGCTGGTACCGTGCGGCGCAGGCGGCGGCCGGCCAGATCAAGACCAGCCCCTACGTGTTCTACACCAGCGGCCAGGTCGGCATGACCATCGCCAACCGCTCGGCGCGCGACGAAACGGTGGTGGTCGGCGCCGACATCCGCCTGGCGACGCTCGACCTCCTGCTGGCCCGCCAGCTGCCGACGCCCGGCGCCGACATCGCGCTGGTGGACAAGGCCGGGCGCACCATCGCCTATCGCCGGCCGCGTCCGGGGACGGCGACGCAGGTGCCGACCGCGACCCCGGAGCTGCCGGCCATGGGCGAACTGTCGCCGGTAATGCGAGCGCTGGCCCCGCGCCTGGCCAACGGCGCCACCGAACAGGGCAGCCTGTACGCGCTGGCCGTCGGCGACGTCACCTGGCATGCGGCGATCAACCCGGTGACGCTCGAAGGCGCCGAACCGCTCTACCTGATCACCGCCATTCCCGACAGCGAGTTGATGGGCGCCGCCAACCAGTTGCTGGCCCAGGCCCTGCTCGCCATCCTGGCCGTCATCGCGCTGGCCGTGCCGGCCACCTGGCTGCTCGCCCGGGCCATTGCCGGGCCGCTGCGCAAGCTGGCCGGCGAAGCCGAATCGATCCGCCACTTCGATTTCGCGCGGCCGATCGCGGTCAGTTCGGTGGTCAAGGAGATCAACGAGCTGGCGACGACGATGGCCGGCATGAAGCGCACCATCCGCCGCTTTCTCGACATCAGCGAAGCAGTCGCCGGCGAGGAGAATTTCGCCCGCCTCCTGCCGCGCCTGCTGACCGAGACGCTGTCGGCCGCCGGGGCCGAAGCGGGCGTCCTCTACCTTGCCGATGGCGAGCAGCTGAGCCCGGCTGCCGCCCTGTTCGGCGACGGCCGCGAACTGCCCGGCGCGGTGCCGCCGGTCGCCACCGGCGCCGTCGGACCGCTGCTCGGCACGGCGCTGGCCGCCGGCCGGGCCCGCAGCGCGCCGCTCACCGCCGCCGATGCCGAGGCGCTCGGCCTCGCCGCGGCGGTCAACGCCTGCGGCGCCACGCACGCCATCGCCGTGCCGCTGCTCAACCGCCAGGACAGCCTGGTCGGGGCCATGCTGCTGCTCGCCCGCCAGGCCTCCGACGAAGCCCACCTCGGCTTCGTCGAGGCGCTGTCCGGCTCGGCCGCCGTATCGCTGGAGAACAAGGAGCTGATCCACGCCCAGAAGGCGCTGTTCGAAGCGATGATCCAGCTGATCGCCGGCGCCATCGACGCCAAGAGCCCCTACACCGGCGGCCACTGCGCGCGCGTGCCGGAACTGACCAAGATGCTGGCCCAGGCCGCCTGCGCAGCCGGCGACGGCCCGTTCAAGGATTTCCAGCTCGACGCTGCCGGTTGGGAGGCGGTGCATGTCGCCTCCTGGCTGCACGACTGCGGCAAGGTGACGACGCCGGAATACGTGGTGGACAAGGCGACCAAGCTGGAGACGCTGTACGACCGCATCCACGAAGTGCGCATGCGCTTCGAGGTGTTGAAGCGCGATGCCGAGATCGCTTGCCTCGAGGCCATCGCCGCCGGCACCCCGGAAGGCGAGGCGCGCGAACGGCTGGCTGCCGAGTGGCAGGCGCTCGACGCCGATTTCGCCTTCGTCGCCGAGTGCAACGCGGGCGGCGAGTTCATGGCCCCCGAGCGCCTGGCCCGGCTGCGGGCGATTGCCGGGCGCACCTGGCGGCGCACCCTCGACGACCGCATCGGCATCGCCCACGAGGAACAGGAGCGCAAGGCGCGCACCCCGGCCGTGCCGCTGCCGGCCGTCGAACCGCTGTTGGCCGACCGCCCGGAGCACCGCTTCGAGCGCGGCCCGGCCGACCGGATGCCGGCCGACAACCCGTGGGGCTTCAAGATGCCGGTGCCGGAACTGCTGTACAACAAGGGCGAGCTGTACAACCTGTCGGTGGCCCGCGGCACGCTGTCGGAAGAAGAGCGCTACAAGATCAACGAGCACATCGTGCAGACCTTCATCATGCTGAGCGCCCTGCCTTTCCCCAAGCACCTGCGCGACGTGCCGGAAATCGCCGCCTGCCACCACGAGAAGATGGACGGCACCGGCTACCCGCGCCGCCTGGTCCGCGACGAGATGGGGCCGGTGGCGCGGATGATGGCCATCGCCGACATCTTCGAGGCACTGACCGCCGTCGACCGGCCGTACAAGAAAGGCAAGACGCTGACCGAGTCGCTGACCATCATGGCCCGCATGCGCGACGGCGCGCATATCGATGCCGAACTGTTCGACCTCTTCCTGCAGGCCGGTGTCTGGCGCGACTACGCCGCCCGTTTCATGCGCCCGGAGCAGATCGACGCGGTCGATATCGCCCCTTTCCTGGCCCGCTGAGGATCGCGCCGGGACGACTCCCCGACCTGTGGAAACCCCTTATTGCCGCGCCGCAACGGCTGACTAGAATTCGCGCGCAACAAGACATCATCCATACAAGGTCAACAGCAATGAACGTCAAGGTGCATTACCGCATCACCCGGGACCGCGCCGGCCTGCCGCAGAATTTCACCGGCGCCCGCCGCTTCGCCGCCATCGACGGCCAGGCCGTCGAGGATCTGGCCCGCCAGCAACTGGCCGCCGACTGGCAGATTCCGGCCAGCGCCGTCGAGATCTGCCGCATCGAGCACTGATCGCCAGCGCGCCGGAGCGCCCTGCTCCCGCGCCTCGCGTTGTACCCCGCGGGCGGCCAGCGCCCGCCGCGCCCGCCCATGACCGCCCGGCTCCGCTCCGGGCCTGTCCGGCCGCATTTTCCGGCCCTGCCGGCGCCCCTTATTCCGCAATGCAACAATCCGTTACAGAAGGCTACGAAAGCAGAACAGACGTCTGCCGGAGGGCTGGCTACACTGCAAGCGTGTACTGAACCCCTCCTCTCGAAATCCCCCCTTTCGAGAATTTCAACCCCGCCGCTGGCGGGGTTTTTTTTCGCCCGTTCAGAATCGAGCCGTTATAATCGCGAACTTCATATTTTCGCGCACCGAGGTATTTAGCATGGCCGAGCAGCATTCCTCCAAGGGCATCATGTGGGCGACGATCATCGTTGCCATCGTCCTGATCGCCATCCTCTTCCCGCTGACCGTCAAGAAATCCACGTCCGCCGCCGATGCCGCCGCGGCCGACCAGGGCCAGGCCGATGCCCGCATCCAGCCGGTGGCCCGCTTCCAGCTGGCCAAGGCCGAAGCCCCGACCGGCGGTGCGCCGAAGGATGGCGCGACCGTCTTCAACAGCGTCTGCGGCGCCTGCCACAACACCGGTGCCGCCGGTGCGCCGAAGCTCGACGCCAAGGGCGACTGGGCACCGCGCCTCGCCGCCGGCAAGGAAGCGCTGTACACCTCGGCGCTCAAGGGCAAGGGCGCGATGCCGGCCAAGGGCGGCAGCAGCCTGTCCGACGACGAAATCAAGGGTGCCGTCGATTACATCCTGAGCAAGGTCAAGTAAGACGGCTCGACCCGACCGGAAGGGAGGCTGCGGCCTCCCTTTTTTTGTCGACGCTCAGCGCTTGCCGCCGGCCAGCATCGCCTTCAGCGACTCCAGCCGGGCACTGCCGGTAGCCTTGTCCGGCTCGGCCGCCTGCTTGCCGCCGGTAAAGCGCACGTCCTCTTCGCCCATTTCGGCGATGAAGCGCGACGGCTCGCAGGGAATCAGCTCACGCGCCTGCTTGCGCCGCTCGCAATAGCTGATCCGCAACGACAACTGGGCGCGGGTGATGCCGACGTACATCAGGCGGCGCTCTTCCTGCAGCTTGGCCGGGTCGAGCGACTCGCGGTGCGGCAGGATGCCTTCCTCGACGCCGACCAGGAAGACATGGCGGTATTCCAGGCCTTTCGACGCGTGCAGCGTCGATAGCTGGACGGCGTCGAATTCCTCGGCGTTCTGCTTGTCCAGCATGTTGATCAGGGCGATGCTCTGCGTCAGGTCGATCAACGTGCGCCCGTCGGCCTCGCCCTTCTTGTTGATCCACTGGGCGAATTCGCAGACGTTGGCCCAGCGCGTCTGGGCCGTGCGCTCTTCCTCGTGGTCGTAGAGATAGGTCTCGTAATCGATGGCCTTGAGCAAATCCGGCAGCACCTGGTGCGCCGGCTCGCGCTCGGCCCGGCCCTGGCTGCGGTTGATGAACTCGCAGAATTCGAGCAGCGGTTCGAGCTGGCGGGCCTGGATGCGCTGCGCGAAGCCTTCCTCGAAGGCGGCGGCGAATAGCGAGATGTGCCGTTCGCCGGCGTAGGTGCCGAGCACCTGCAGGGTCGCCGCGCCAATGCCGCGCTTGGGCGTAGTCGCCGCCCGGATGAAGGCCGGGTCGTCGTCCTCGTTGGCCAGCAGGCGCAGGTAGGCAATGATGTCCTTGATCTCGGCCTTGTCGAAGAAGGACTTGCCGCCGGACAGCAGGTAGGGAATGCGGTGGTCGCGCAGGTATTCCTCGAAAATCCGCGCCTGGTGGTTGGAGCGGTAGAGGATGGCGTAGTCCTTGAACTGGGTGCGGTGCTCGAAGCGGTGGGCCTGCAGCTTCATGACCACGCCCTCGGCCTCGGCGTCGTTGTCGCGGCAGGCGGTGACGCTGATCTGCTCGCCGTGGCCGAGCTCGGACCACAGCTTCTTGTCGAACAGCTTCTCGTTGTGGGAAATGACGTTGTTGGCGGCCTTCAGGATGCGCACCGTCGAGCGGTAGTTCTGCTCGAGCTTGATGACTTTCAGGGCCGGGAATTCGGCCGGCAGTTTCCTGAGGTTGTCGATGTCGGCACCGCGCCAGCCGTAGATCGCCTGGTCGTCGTCGCCGACCGCCGTGAACTGGGCGCGGACGCCGGTCAGGAGCTTCAGCAGCTGGTACTGGCAGGCGTTGGTGTCCTGGTACTCGTCCACCAGCAGGTAGCGCAGGCGGTTCTGCCACTTGTCGGCAATCTGCGGGTGTTCGCTGAAAAGTTTGACCGGCAGGCCGATCAGGTCGTCGAAATCGACCGCCTGGTAGGCCTTCAGCGTCGCCTCGTAGGACAAATAGGCATGGGCGGCCAGCGCCTCGTGCTCGTCGCGGGCCAGGCCACGCGCCGCTTCCGGCGTGACCAGGGCGTTCTTCCAGTTGGAGATGATCGACTGGATCTGGCGCAGGGTCGCCTTGTCGGTGGTGTTGGCCGTCTCGCCGATGATGCCGGCGCAGTCGGCCGAGTCGAAGATCGAGAAACGCGGCTTGTAGCCGAGCGCCTTGGCTTCCTCGCGCAGGATGCGCACGCCCAGCGAGTGGAAGGTGGAAATCTGCAGCTCGTTGGCGACGGTGCTGCCAAGCAGCTTGCCGACGCGCTCCTGCATTTCCTTGGCCGCCTTGTTGGTGAAGGTGATGGCGGCGATGTTGCGCGGCTGGAAGCCGCAATCCTGGACCAGATAGGCGATTTTCTGCGTGATCACCCGGGTCTTGCCCGAGCCGGCGCCGGCCAGCACCAGCAGGGGGCCGTCGAGGTAATGGATCGCTTCGCGCTGCTGGGGATTAAGGCCGGACATGGGTGCAAAAGACAGCGCCCCGACAAGGCGGGGCGCTTGGAATTGGGTAGCCGGAATTTTACTCCGCCCGGCCCGATCCGGGTACGCGAGCCGTTCAGGCCTCGTCGTCGACCACGCAAAAACCGTTTGGCAACAACGTTTTGGTCAACTTCGCCTGGGCTTCCGGCGGCAGCCCGGCGAGCTGCGCCGCCACCCGGTGCACGTCTTCCCGCACCTGGCCGCCGACATCGGCCTCGGCAGCCTTGAGTTCCTCGCGCAGGCTGCGTTGCCGGTCGCCGGCCAGCCCCTCGGCGGCCTCGACGCGGCGCGTTTCGCCGGCCACGGGCGCCTGTTCGAGCGCCGGATGGGCGTAACGTTCGGTGGTCGAGGTCAGGCGGGCGGATGTCATGGCGGGCTCCTTGACTTGTTTTCGTCAAGGGCCGGCCGAACTTGAGGCGGACCTGCCGCCGCGGGCTCGTCTCAGAGGGCGCCGAACACCTTCTTCAGCAGCGCGCTGCCGGCGGCCATCGGATTGGCACGCAGCTTCTTCTCTTCCTCGGCGATCATCAGGAATAGGCCGTCCATCGCCTTTTGCGTGACGTAGGCGTCGATGTCGGCATCCTTGGCGTCGATCAGGCCCATGCCCGCCGCCTTGCCGGCGTAGGCGTTGTACTGCTCGGCCAGCTGCAGCTTGCTGGTGGCGGCCTTGACGATGGGCATGAACTTCTGCGTCAGCTGTGCCGACGAGGTGCGCTTGAAATACTGCGTGACGCTGTCGTCGCCGCCGGTCAGGATGCCCTTGGCGTCCTGCACGCTCATCTTGCTGATCGAGTCGGTGAGGATCGGCTTGGCTTCGGCGACGGCATTCTCGGCGGCATGGTTCATGGTATTGACCAGCTCGTCGGCCTGCTTGCCCATGCCGAACATGCGCATGCCCTTCTCGGCCTTCTGCAGGTAGCCGGGCAGCGGGATCTTGACCTTGGCGTTGCCGAGGAAACCGTCCTGCTTGCCCAGCGAGGCCACCGCGAAATCGGCGCCCTTGGCCAGGGCTTCCTTGACGCCGGCACTGGCGTCGCCGGTCGAGATGTCGTCCAGGCCGGCGGCCTGGGCCAGCGGCACGGCGACGGCAAGGAACAGGGCGAAGACGGGCGCAAGCAAGCGGTTCATGGCAGACCTCCGGATCAGACGATGTCGAGGTGACCGATCCCGCTGCTCAGGTCACGGTCCTTGGATTCCTTGCCGTACAGTTTGATCTGCAGGCGCAGGTCGTTCAGCGAGTCGGCGTTGCGCAGCGCGTCCTCGTAGGTGATCTTGCCGGCCTCGTAGAGGTCGAACAGCGCCTGGTCGAAGGTCTGCATGCCGAGTTCGCGGGATTTCTTCATGATTTCCTTGATCTCGTGCACCTCGCCCTTGAAGATCAGATCGGCGATCAGCGGCGAGTTGAGCATCACTTCGATGGCCGCCATCCGGCCCTTGCCGTCCTTCTTCGGAATCAGGCGCTGCGAGACCATAGCGCGCAGGTTCAGCGACAGGTCCATCAACAGCTGCGAGCGACGTTCCTCGGGGAAAAAGTTAATGATCCGGTCGATTGCCTGGTTGGAGCTGTTGGCGTGCAGCGTGGCCAGACACAGGTGGCCGGTTTCGGCGAAGGCGATGGCGTAGTCCATGGTGTCGCGGTCGCGGATTTCGCCCATAAGGATCACGTCCGGCGCCTGGCGCAGCGTGTTCTTCAGCGCCGGCGCCCAGTCGTCGGTATCGACGCCGACCTCGCGCTGGGTGACGATGCAGTTCTTGTGCTCATGCACGTATTCGATCGGGTCCTCGATCGTGATGATGTGGCCGTAGGAGTTCTCGTTGCGGTAATCGACCAGCGCCGCCAGCGACGTGCTCTTGCCGGTGCCGGTGCCGCCGACGAAGATGATCAGGCCGCGCTTGGTCATCGCCAGGTCCTTCAAGACCGGCGGCAGCTGCAGTTCGTCGAGGGTCGGAATGGTCATGTTGATGGTGCGGCAGACGACGCCGACGCGCCCCTGCTGGACCAGGGCATTGACCCGGAAACGGCCGATGCCCGACGGCGAGATGGCGAAGTTGCACTCCTTGGTCGCCTCGAACTCGGCGGCCTGGCGGTCGTTCATGATCGAGCGGGCGAGCTCGGCGGTATGCGAGGCGGTCAGCACCTGGTTCGAAACCGGGGTGATCTTGCCGTCGATCTTGATCGCCGGCGGGAAGCCGGCGGTGATGAACAGGTCGGAGCCTTTCTTCTGCGCCATCAGGCGCAGAAGATCGTGCATGAATTTCATTGCCTGATCGCGTTCCATGGATTCCCCTCGTGATTGGTCGCCGGTGCTGGATCAGCCCGGGAAGGCG
>DASUZG010000166.1:0-2911 GCA_036376995.1 Azonexus sp.
AGGCGGGCCAGGCGCTCGCCGTCCTGGCCGAAGCACTGTTCCTGATCAACCTGCTGCTGTTACCGGTGATCGCCTTCGCCATTCTGGCCGGGCTGTGGCTTGCGTATCGCCACAGCGCCCCGCCGCTGGCCCGCCAACACCTCTATCAGGCGACGCTGGTCAGCCTCTGGGGCGGCGCGCTGATCGTGCTGCTCGGCGGTGCGATCATTCTCGCCGGCGGCCTCCATGAAGTCTGGACCTGGGTCGTGCTGATCCTCTATTTCACCTGCATCCACTCGACGCTGATCCTGTTCGGCATGTATGCGCTGATCAAGGCGATGGCCGGTCAACGCTGGCGCTTCCCGCTGATCGGCCCGCGCTTCGAATGAAAAAACCCTTGCTGCAACGCTATCGCGCGCTGACCCAGATCGGCTTCTTTGCGCTGTTCACGCTGACGCCGATCTTCGATCTGCTCCGTTACGACCTGACGGCCGGGCATGCATACTTCCTGACCCTGCACTGGCATCTCGGCATCGATGATCTGATCGCCGGCCGCGTCAGCGCCGGCGCCGCCGCCGGCAACCTGCTGCTCTACCTGTTCCTGCCACTGCTCGCCGCCGCGCTGCTGGTCATCGGCGTCGCCTGGAAATGGGGGCGCCTGTACTGCGGCTGGCTTTGCCCGCATTTTTCCGTGGTCGAGACGATCAACCGGCTGATGCTGATCGCCACCGGCAAGCATTCGCTGTGGGACCGTCAGAAGACACCGCCCTGGGAACCGGACGGCAGCCCGGCACCGCGCGATGCCCGTTACTGGCTGCTGGTCGTGCCGGCGGCAATCGCCTTTGCCTTCGCCTGGGCCGTCGTCTTCCTGACCTACCTGATGCCGCCGATGGGCGTCTATCACGGCCTCCTCACGGCAAGCCTGAGCCGCAATGAGGTGATTTTCTTGGCCGCGACAACGACGGTGTTCAGCCTGGAATTCCTCTTCGCCCGCCACCTGTTCTGCCGCTACGCCTGCGCCGTCGGCATCTTCCAGAGCTTCGCCTGGATCGCCAACAAGAAGGCCATGGTCGTCGGCTTCGACCGCGGCCGCCTGCCCGAGTGCGCCGACTGCCTGCACGGCCAGGGCTCGGCCTGCGACGCGGTGTGCCCGATGCGCTTGAAGCCGCGCAACGTCAAGCGCTGGATGTTCCCGTGCACACAGTGCGGCCAATGCGTTTCGGCCTGCGCCACGGTCAATCGCGACAAGCCGCAGGGGCAGTTGCTGCGCTGGGTGAAGAACGACGAAGCACAACGCAACGAGGCGCGTTTTTCGGCGTTGTCGAAGACTGACGAAGACGCTGGGGGGAAGATTTAGGTCATGGAAGAATTCGTCGGCAAACTCTGGCACAACTGGGTCACCAAGGCCGCGGGCGGCTATTTCCCGGAGGCCGCGGTCAAGCTGGCCGACGTCGAGAAGACGGCCGGCATCCTGTTTCGCGCCTTCGGCGGCGACCCGGGCCTGAAGATCGGCGCCGCCACGGCCGAAGCCCACGGCGCCAGGCGCCGCTGGCTGGAGCGGATCGCCGGCAGTAACGAAAGACAGGCGCTGGCCCGGCGCGATGCCGAAACCCTGCGCCTGCCGCCGGAAATCGCTGCCTTCCCCGAGGCTGCGCTGAACCGCGACCTCTACCTGTGGCTGGCCGCACAGGCCGCCTGCGACGTGGCTCCGCGCCAGCCGTGGTTCATCCGCAACCAGCGCGCCAGCGCCGCCGCACTGGAGCGCTTCCCGGGCCTCGCGTCGCGCTACGAGCGGCTGGTTGCCGCCCATCTGGCCGCCCGCATCGCGCCGGAGCAGCTCGAACCCGACGAGGCAGCACAGGAAGCCGCCATCCGCCAGGCGCTGCACGCGCCCGGCTCGGCCGAAGGCTTGCCGCCACTGCATTCGCGCAAATCACGCCCGCCGCAGCCGGTGCTGCTGTGGCTGATCGCCGCCGAGGAAAATCTGGCCGCCGGCCAAGTCGCCGATCCGGATGCCGACCTGCCGCCGGAAGGCGGCGCCCGCGTCGAGGCGACGCCGGATGCGCACAAGGCCGAACAGGTCGAGGCACCGGACAACAAGAACCCGACGCTGATGATGTTCCGCGCCGAGAGCGTGCCGACCTGGGCCGAGTACGTGCGCGTCAATCGCGGCTACGACGACGAGGAAGACCCGAACGCCAAGAACACCGCCCGCGACCTCGACAAGCTGTCGCTGACCCGCGATGGCGAGACGGCGGTGTCGCGCGTGCGCTTCGACCTCGACCTGCCGTCGGCGACCGAGGACGACGCACCGATCGGCCCCGGCATCGCCCTGCCCGAATGGGACTATCGCAAGGGCCTGCGCCTGGAACGGCATTGCCTGGTGCAGCCGATGATCGCCCGCGATGCCGGCCAGCAGCCGCTACCGCCGGAACTGGCGGCGATCGCCAAGAAACTGCGCGGCCAGTTCGCCGCGCTGGCCCCGCAACGGCGCTGGCTGAAGGCGCAGCCGGACGGTTCCGAACTCGACGTCGATGCCTGCGTGCGCAACCATGCCGACCGCGCCTCCGGCCACACGCCCGAAACCGGCGGCTATCTGGCCCAGGCCCGCTGCGAGCGCGATCTCGCCTGTCTGTTGCTAGCCGACCTGTCGATGTCGACGGATGCCTGGATTTCCGACAGTCACCGCATCGTCGATGTGATTCGCGATTCGCTGCTGCTGTTCTCCGAAGCGATGACCGCCACCGGCGACCGTTTCGGCATCTACGGCTTTTCCTCGCTGCGCCGGCAGAACATCCGCTTTCATGTGCTCAAGGATTTCAACGGCAGCTACGATGCCGCCGCCCGCGCCCGCATCCTGGCCATCAAGCCCGGCTTCTACACCCGCATGGGCGCGGCCATCCGCCAGTCGGCCAACATCCTCGCCGAACAG
>DASUZG010000167.1:0-2627 GCA_036376995.1 Azonexus sp.
GTGCTGGCAGGCCAGCAGCTTGCCGGTGCGGCCGAGCCCGGTCTGCACCTCGTCGGCGATTAGCAGCACTTCGTGGCGGCGGCAGATCGCGGCGCAGGCCGCGAGATAGCCGTTGGGCGGAACGATGATGCCGCCCTCGCCCTGGATCGGCTCGACCAGGAAGGCCGCGGTATGCGGCGTGATGGCTGCGGCCAGCGCCGCGGGGTCGCCGTAGGGCACGGTCTTCAGGCCGGGCGGGAAGGGACCGAAGCCGTCGCGGTACTGCGCTTCGGTGGACAGGCCGACGATGCTGATCGAGCGGCCGTGGAAATTGCCGGCACAGGCGATGATCTCGGCCTTGTCCTCGGGCACGCCCTTGATCTTGTAGGCCCACTTGCGGGCCGCCTTCAACGCCGTCTCGACCGCTTCCAGGCCGGTATTGGCCGGCAGCACGCGCTCGTAGCCGGTGAGCAGCGACAGGCGGCGCAGCAGCAGCGGCAGGCGGTCGTTGGAAAAGGCCCGCGACGTCACCGCCAGCCGGCCGGCCTGCGCCACCAGCGCCGCCAGCAGGCGCGGATGGCCGTGGCCGAAACTGGTCGCCGAATAGGCGGCCATCATGTCCAGGTAGCGGCGCCCGGCCACATCGGTCAGCCAGCAGCCGTGGCCTTCGCCGAGCACGACCGGCAGCGGCGCGTAATTGCGCGCCCCGAAGCCGGCTTCCCAGCGCTGCAGCGTCGCCGCATCGGGTGCCGAGGCAGCATCCAGCAAGGCCAGCACCAGTTGTGCAGTGCGTCCGTCAGGATCGGCCAAGGGGTTGTATTCGGCGACTTCCAGGGCGACGCAGTCGCGCTCGCGCAGGATGCCGCGCAGACCCTGGCGCACGTCCTCCGGCATCAGGCCGCCCGGCACCGGCGTCGACACGCCCGGGGCCGGTTGCGGATCGAGGGCGTCGATATCGAGGCTGACGCCCCACGGGCCGCCGCCGACCAGGCGGCGGGCCTCGGCCAGCACTTCGTCGAAGCCGCGGGCCTCGATCTCGGCGATGCCGAACCAGCGCACGCCGAGTTCGGCCAGCGTCGCCGCCTCTTCCGGTTCGTAGCTGCGCACACCGAGCAGCACGGTGCGCGCCGGATCGAGCGGCGGACCGGCGATCGCCGTCATCTGCGCGTCGCCGCGGCCGAACAGGGCGGCCACCGGCATGCCGTGCGGATTGCCCGACGGCGTGCTGGCCGGCGTATGGGCATCGAGATGGGCATCGATCCAGATCAGCCCGGGCGCCTCGCCGAGCGCGCGGCCGACGCCGCGCCAGGTGCCGGCGGCCATCGCATGGTCGCCGCCGATCACCAGCGGCCGTTCGCCCGCAGCCAAGGCGGCCGCAGCCTCGTCGGCCACGGCGGCAAGCAGATGGCCCAAGGCCTCGGCCGAGGAATCCGGATGCAGCATCACCGGCCAGCTGGCGGCCAGGCCGTTGTGGCCGATCACGCCGCACAGGCCAGCCCGGCGCAGCGTCTCCGGCCCGCTGTCGCTACCCGGGGCCGGCCCGCCGAGGGCACTGGCCACGCCGATGCAGCGCACGGCGGGATTGAGCGAAATGAGTCTGCGCATCTCGGGTCCCCCTTTCGTTTCGCAGGAGAAACGCCCTGTTGCGCATTGGACTGCATTTCGGCCGGCGGGTTCGATTCATCCTGCATGTTCCGCCGGGCCATGAAAAAGCCCCGCCGGCTTGCGCTGGGCGGGGCTTGCGGGAAACGGTGCAGCGCTCAGCGCGGCAGCGTCGTCGCTCCCATCAGGAAGGCATCGACCTCGCGGGCGGCCTGGCGACCCTCGCGGATCGCCCAGACGACCAGCGACTGGCCACGGCGCACGTCGCCGGCGGCATAGACCTTGTCCACATTGGTCTTGTAACAGCCGTCGCCGTCGGTCGTGGCCTTGGCGTTCTGGCGCGCATCCTTGTCCACGCCGAAGGCATCGAGCAGGCTGCCGACCGGGTTGGTGAAGCCCATGGCCAGGAAGGCGGCATCGCACGGCAGTTCGAACTCGGAACCGGCGACTTCCGCCATCGTGCCGTCCTTCCACTCGACGCGCACGGCTTGCAGGGCCTTGACGTTGCCCTGGCCGTCGTCGATGAAAGCCTTGGTGGCAACGGCGAAGTCGCGCGAACAGCCTTCGTCGTGCGACGACGAGGTACGCAGCTTGATCGGCCAGTACGGCCAGGTCAGCGCCTTGTTCTCTTCTTCCGGCGGCATCGGCATCAGTTCGAACTGGGTCACCGAGGCGGCGCCGTGGCGATTCGAGGTACCGACGCAGTCGGAGCCGGTGTCGCCGCCGCCGATGACGATGACGTGCTTGCCCCGGACATTGATCGGATTGGCCTTGCCCTGCTGCACCTGCTTGTTCTGCGGAATCAGGAATTCCAGCGCGGCGTGGATGCCCTTCAGCTCGCGGCCCGGCACCGGCAGATCGCGCGGCACTTCCGAACCGGCGGCGAGGATCACCGCGTCGAAGTCCTTCTTCAGCTGCTCGGCCGAGACGAGCTCGGTGGCGTCATTGATGATGCCGGCCGGCAGGTCCTTGCTGCCGACGATGACCTTGGTCTTGAAGACGACGCCTTCGGCTTCGAGCTGGGCGACACGACGGTCGATCACGGT
>DASUZG010000168.1:0-2471 GCA_036376995.1 Azonexus sp.
CGGCTGGGCCAAGATGCAGGTCGAAACCTGCGCCGCCGACAAGCAGGCGCGCATCGACTCGGGCAAGGACGTCATCGTCGGCGTCAACAAGTACAAGCTGGCCAAGGAAGACGCGATCGACATCCTCGATATCGACAACCACGCCGTGCGCGAAGCGCAGATCGCCCGCCTGAAGAGCATCCGTGCCACGCGTGACAGCGCCGCCGTCAATGCCGCGCTGGAAGCCCTGACCCAGGCTGCCGAGACCGGCGAAGGCAATCTGCTCGACCTGACCGTCAAGGCGATCCGCCTGCGCGCTACGGTCGGTGAAGTGTCGGATGCGCTGGAAAAGGTCTTCGGCCGCTTCCGCGCCAACAACCAGACGATCTCCGGCGTCTACGGCGGTGTCGTCGAAGGGCAGGAAAGCTGGCAGCAGATCAAGGCCGATGTCGCCAAGTTCGCTGAAGAAGAAGGCCGCCGGCCGCGCATCATGATCGCCAAGCTCGGCCAGGACGGCCATGACCGTGGCGCCAAGGTGGTGGCCACCGCCTACGCCGACCTCGGTTTCGACATCGACATGGGCCCGCTCTTCCAGACCCCGGAAGAAGCTGCCCGACAGGCCATCGAGAACGACGTGCACGCCATCGGCTGCTCCTCGCTGGCCGCCGGCCACAAGACCCTGGTGCCGCAGATCATCCAGGCGCTGAAGGCGCAGGGCGCTGACGACATCATCGTCTTTGCCGGTGGCGTCATCCCCGCCCAGGACTACGATGCGCTGTTCGCCGCGGGTGCCAAGGCCGTCTTCGGTCCGGGTACCCGGATCGAGGATTCGGCCAAGCGCGTGCTGGAAGAAATCCGCAAGGCGCGTGCCTGAGTCCGGATGAAGCTGGACGAAGCGCCCGTGCGTGCCAATCTTTTGTCCGCCGCCGACCAGTCGCTGGTCGACGGTGTGCTGGCCGGTCAGCGCCGGGCGCTGGCCAAGGCCATCACGCTGATCGAATCGACGCGACCGGATCACCAGCAGCGGGCGCAGCAGATGCTGACCGCGCTGTTGCCGAGTACTGGCAACGCGATCCGCATCGGCATCTCCGGCGTGCCGGGGGCAGGCAAATCCACCTTCATCGAAGCGCTCGGCGTCTGGCTGATCGGCCAGGGCAAGAAGCTCGCGGTCCTGGCCATCGACCCGTCATCGACGGTGACCGGCGGCTCGATCCTCGGCGACAAGACGCGCATGGAACTCCTGTCCCAGCGCGAGGAAGCCTTCATCCGGCCGAGCCCGTCGGCGGGTTCGCTGGGCGGCGTGGCCGAGAAGACGCGCGAGGCGATGCTGCTGTGCGAGGCTTCCGGCTACGACGTGATCATCATCGAGACGGTCGGCGTCGGCCAATCGGAAACGACGGTGGCCGGCATGGTCGACATGTTCTGCCTGCTGCAGCTGCCGAATGCCGGCGACGACCTGCAGGCGATCAAGAAGGGCATCGTCGAGATCGCCGACCTGGTCGTCATCAACAAGGCCGATATCGACAAGCAGGCGACCGCCGTCGTCCGCGCCCAGTGGCGCAACGCGCTGCACATGCTGCGCCCGGCCTCGAAGCACTGGTCGCCGCCGGTGATCGCGCTGTCGGCCCTGCAGAAGGAAGGCATCACCGATTTCTGGGCCGAGGTCGAGAAATTCCAGGCCGCGCTGAAGCCGACCGGCGAGTTCGCCGCCAAACGTCAGCACCAGGCGCAGGCGTGGATGTGGCAGCTGATCGAATCCGGCCTGCACCAGCATTTCCGCCAGCATCCGCGCGTGCAGGAAAACCTGCCCGCACTGACCCGTTCCGTCGAGGAAGGCCATACGACACCGGCCGCCGCCGCGTATGCCTTGCTCGATTATCTGAAACACTGAGTTTTCACATCACCCGTTCCATTTAGGGAGTCTTTATGCACGACATCATTCGCCAGCTGGAAAAAAAGCGTGAACTGGCCCGCCTCGGCGGTGGCCAGAAGCGCATCGACAGCCAGCACAAGAAGGGCAAGCTGAGCGCCCGCGAGCGTATCGAACTGTTGCTCGATCCGGGTTCCTTCGAAGAATGGGACATGTTCAAGGAGCACCGCTGCGTCGATTTCGGCATGGACCAGGCCGAAAAGACGCCGGGCGACGGCGTCGTGATCGGCTACGGCACCATCAACGGCCGGCTGGTGTTCGTCTTCTCGCAGGACTTCACGGTGTTCGGCGGCTCGCTGTCGGAAACCCACGCCGAGAAGATCTGCAAGGTCATGGACCAGGCGATGAAGGTCGGCGCCCCGGTGATCGGCCTCAACGACTCGGGCGGCGCCCGCATCCAGGAAGGCGTCGCGTCGCTGGGTGGCTATGCCGACGTGTTCCAGCGCAACGTGATGGCCTCCGGCGTCGTGCCGCAGATCTCGATGATCATGGGCCCCTGCGCCGGCGGCGCGGTGTATTCGCCGTCGATGACCGACTTCATCTTCATGGTCAAGGACTCGTC
>DASUZG010000169.1:0-4812 GCA_036376995.1 Azonexus sp.
TGGCCGAAGCGATCGATTCCTTGCCGGCCAAGAGCTTTTCGACAGTGACCGCCGGCGTGTCGTCGAAGCCGTAGATCAGTTGGGTCGCGTTGCCTTGCGGATCGAGATCGACGAACAGGACGCTGTAACCGTCACGGGCCAGCGCATCGGCGACGTTGACCGAGAGCGTGGTCTTCGCCACCCCGCCCTTGTGATTGGCGAATACCAGGGTTTTTGCAGTCATCGAGCTTCCTTTTAACAGTAATTTTCAAAATGCTAGCAAAACTGCTGTTAAAAGCCAAAACAAAGCCTGATGATTGCCCTGTCCACCGCATGTCTGGCGGTGTGCGGCCGTGGCTGTCAGGCTTCGACGGGCGTGCCCTTGCGGCTCGACATGAAGCCTTCGAAGGCCTTCTGGATCCGTGGTGTGGCTTCTTCGTAGGTGTCCGGCAGGCTCTTGAAGAGCTTGGCGTTGGGCGAGACGCGGAAGGCCTGCCAGGCCTCCAGCAGGGCTTCGCCTTCGGGCAGGGCGACGGCCTTGACCGGCGTTTCCGCCTTGACCAGGTCGAGCGCCAGGCGGGCCGCCCGGCCGCGTTCCTCGACCGCCTTGGCTTCGGCCTCCTGGGCGCGGCGGGCTTCGATCTCGATGCCGCCGATGCGGTAGCCGTCGCGGATGGCAGTCATCAGGTACTTGGCCGGGTACATGATCTTCGAGGTCTTCATCCGGTGCTCGACGAACTCGACCGCTGCGCTCAACCGGTCGTCGCCCCAGGTGTCACGGTTCTGGGCGATCTCGTCGAGTTCGGCATCGGACAGCCCGAAATCCTGGGTCAGCTTGTCGTAGAGCTTCTTGGACGCGGCGATGTTGGAGATCAGCAGGTGCTTTTCGGAAGCCGTGATGACGAACTTCAGGTGCGAGTAGAAGCGGCCGGTGCGCTTGAGTTCGAGCTTCACCTCGATGTCGGAGATGGCGTTGATCTGCTCGATGGCCGGCCCGATGATGTCGCGCTTGAAGTAGCGGAAATCGTTGGCGATCTTCAGGTTGTCGACGCGGATCATTTCGCGGAACTCGTCGATGCTCCACCAGGGCGAGGCGCCTTCGTGCTTGAAGATCGACAGGCGCTCGTAGAGTTCCAGCGCATAGACCGAGGTGAAGCCGGCCAGGATGCGCATGGACAGCAGCGAATAGCGCTCCGGGTCGCGCAGCTGGCCGCGCAGGTGCTTGGGGATTTCGAAGGACAGCCGGCCCTTGCGGATACCGGCGGCGCCGATCATCGGCACCGAGACCCAGGAATCGTCCTTGGGATCGTTGGCGTCGATCACATTGACCTGGACGGCCGACTTCTGCGCCTCGCGCAACACCTTCTTCAAGTGAGCGTTGTTGTTCGAGTCGTAGCGGATGATCCACTTGAAGAAGCGCAGATCGACGGTATGCCCTTCCGCATCGGGGTTTTCCTGGGCGACGAAGTAGCAGCCGTTGAGGGCGCGCCGGGCAAGCAGACCAATATCGCTCACATCGACGAGCATGCGCGGCTTGCGGAAGCCGAAATCGGTGTTGATTTCGGTGATCGGCGCATCGATCAGGTCCATGCTGGCGAAAATGTCCAACGCCAGCTGCTGTTGCGTCTGCTCGCCCTGCGCTTGATGTGAGGAAATTTGTTTCATGGTCCGCCTTCTTCTCGCTCCTGCGGGCATTCTGGGCAAACTGTGTGAGTTGTCAAAACAATAACTCTCACACGAAATGTTTTTTAGCGGTAATTGGATCGGTTGAGGACCAAATCGCCTCACATCAAGAGACCGGTCACCGCTGCAAAACCGCCATGAAGATCGCCGCTATCGCGTGAACCCGGCAAAACCTCCCGGGTGCGGTGCTGGAAGCTTGTTTTTCTTTCAAACAAAGAAACCAGCATCAGCGTGTGCCGCCAGCCAACTTAAAAATCAGCCATTTAGCCGCTTACGTGAGCTTCATTGGTCGCCGATGTGATGGATTTTGGTGCGTCTTGTGAGTTCGATTGGTCGCCCAGAGAAGCTCACAGCAATTTGATGTGAGGGCATTTGGTCGAAAAACCGGACCAAGAAACCTCACATCAACGCACCAATGCTTCTCACACCATTGCACCAATCGGCCTCACATGAAACTCGGGCCGATCCCTGCCTGCCCCTTCCCCAGTAAGCGCTTACTTGTTGCCGATAGCGCGCCATTATTGCCACAAGCCGGTCGATATGTAGCGTTCGCCGGTGTCGCTGAGGACGGTGACCAGCCGCCGGTAGCCCCTGGTCGCGGCCAGGCGCAGGGCGACATGGACGAAGGCGCCGGAAGACGGGCCGACGTAGAGGCCGATGCCGGCCAGGCGCCGGCACATGGCGGCGGCTTCCTCGATGGTGACTGCCATGCGGCAGCCGATCAGGCTTTCGTCGAGCAGCGCCGGCACGATGTCGCCGGGATGGCCGAGCGGCTTGAGGCCTTCGATGCCGGGAAAAGTCTCGGGAATGGCGGCGGCCACCATCAACTCGCGGTTGGCTTCGCGCAGCCGGCGGCCGACGCCGGTCAGCGTGCCGCCGGTGCCGACGCCGGCGACCAGGGCATCGGGCGGCCCGAGGCTGCGTTCGCCGAGCTGGGCCAGGATCTCCTCGCCGGTGCCCTCGTAATGCGCCCGCCAGTTATGTTCGTTGGCGTACTGGTCGCACAGCCAGTAGCGTTCCGGATGCTGCTCGGCCAAGCGGTGGGCGGTGCGCAACGCGTGGTCGTAACCCTCGACCGGATCAGTCAGGATCAGTTCGGCGCCATGGGCGCGCATCCGAGTCAGGCGCTCGGCGCTGGCGTTGCCGGGGACCACAAGGCTGACCGGAATGCCGAGCGCGGCACCGAACATGGCGTAGGAGATGCCGGCATTGCCCGAGGACGAATCGAGCAACCGCCGCTCGCCGGCAAAGCAGCCATCGGCCTGCCCTTCGCGCAGCATGCGGGCGACCGCCCGGTCCTTGATCGACCCGCTCGGATTGACGCTTTCCAGCTTGGCAAACAAGCGGGTATGCGCGGCCACCTCCGTGGCGAAGGGAATCTCGACCAGCGGCGTGTGGCCGACTGCCGCCAACAGTGCGGCGGCACTCATGGCAACGCCGTGCTCGCGGGCGGCGTGCCCAATACATGCTGGCCCGGGAAGCCAGCCATCGCGGCGCTCTCATTCGCTTCGCCGGGCAGAAAGCTGCCGGCGAACGTCACGGCTCTTTTGTTCATTGCTCTTGGACCCGTGCCGGGGCGCGCGAGTTCTGGTTCCGTAGCGCCCTGCCGGTCAGTGCCGGGTATCGGATGCCATCCGGTCGCCGAGGCGGGATTCGAGCTTGCCGATCGAATCGTGCAGGGTCGCCATGGCGGCGCCGAGCGCGCCGAACTGCAGCCCGACTTCCGTCGCGCCGTCCTGCAGGGCGCTTTCGGTCAGGGCGGCGAGGCGGAAGAGTTCGTCCGCCTTCAGGTAGCCGGCGATGCCGCGCAGATCGTGTACCAGCCTGATGGCGCCGGCGCGGTCGCCGTTGGCGAACAGTTCGCGCGCCCGCGCGACGTCGCCGCCATGGTGCGTCGCGAACTGACGCAGCAGGCCGGCATAGGCCGCCAGGTCGCGGCCGAGGACGCTCTGGCGGGCGGCGGCGACATCGAGTCCGGGCAGGCTCTCCGCCGCCGGCTGCGGCGGCTTCGCGGCGGGCTGGGCCTGGGGAGCGCGCCGCGTGGCGTTCAGCACGGCGAACAGATCGTCGACATCGATGGGTTTGACGACATGTCCGGCCATGCCGGCCCGCCGTGATTTCTCGTGATCCTCCGGGCGGGCGTGGGCGGTCACCGCAATGATCGGCAGGTCGCGGTGCCGCGGATCCTCGCGGATCGCGCGGGCGGCCGCGTAGCCGTCCATGACCGGCATCTGGATATCCATCAGCACGGCGTCGAAGCGGGCCTCCGGGGCGCGCAGCATGTCGACGGCGATCTGCCCGTTGGCGGCGATGACGACCTCGGCGCCGGCGCGGCTGAGAATCTGTTCGACCATTTCCTGGTTGAGCTCGTTGTCCTCGGCGACCAGCAGGCGCAGGCCGGCCAGCCGCCGGTCATCGCCGGCGGCCACGGGCGGCATCTCCGGCGGCTCGCCGTTGTAGGCGCGCTGCACGGCATCGAACAGGGCGGCCGGGGTCAGCGGCTTGGTGACGATGCCGTCCAGGTAAAGGTCGTCGCCGGCCGCCACCGCCTGGGTCAGCTCGCAGGCGGGCACCATCAGGACGATCAGCGGCAGGCCAATCCCCGGCTGCTGCCGGGCCAGCTTGAGCATGTCCAGGCCATTGAGGCCGGGCATGTGCCAGTCGAGCAGCAGCAGATCGCAACCGTCGTCACCGCCGACTCCGGCCTTCAGCCTGTCCAGGCAGGCGGCGGCCGAGTCGAGGGCGGTCGCCTGCCAGCCGAAGCCGGCACAGGTGCGCTGCAGAATGTCGCGAGCCAGCGGGTGATCGTCGACGATCAGGATGCGCAGTGCCGGCAGCGCCGCCGTCGGGTCCGCCGCAGGGGCGGCGGTAGCCGGCAGGTCGAGGGTCACCGTGAAGGTGAATTCGCTGCCCTGGCCCGGCTCGCTGTCGACATTGAGCCGGCCGCCCATGGCATCGACCAGGCGGGCGCTGATCGCCAGGCCGAGGCCCGAGCCGCCGTACTTGCGGCTGGTCGACGAGTCGGCCTGGGTGAACACCTCGAAGATGCGGCCGAGCTGGTCGGGCGGGATGCCGATGCCGGTGTCGCGCACGGCGAATTGCAGGGTGGCCTTGCCGGCCGGCCCGGCGAGCAGGCGCACGGCGATCACG
>DASUZG010000170.1:0-2564 GCA_036376995.1 Azonexus sp.
CTTGGCAACCAGCACGTCGACGATCGCGTCTTCAACCGCCGCCGCGATGTCGGCGCGAGTTTGTGCGCCGGCGGAACCTGCTTGGCCCGCATCGCCGGCCGGATCGCCGTGCATTTCCTTCTGCACCAGCAGCAATACAGCGGTCTTGAGGCCGCTGAAGCTGAAATTGAAATCGCCGCTGTTCAGCAAAGGGCGCGGCAGCTTGAAGCGCTCGGCGCGGCCCGCGACCGCCAGTTTCGACAGGGCCGGTCCGCCCGGATAACCCAGCCCGAGCAACTTCGCGCTTTTGTCGAAGGCTTCGCCGGCCGCGTCGTCGAGCGTCTCACCGAGCAGTTCGTATTCGCCGACGCCGGTCACCCGCATCAATTGCGTGTGGCCGCCGGAGACCAGCAGGGCGACGAACGGGAAAGTCGGCGGCGTCGCCGACAGGAGCGGCGACAGCAGATGGCCTTCGAGGTGATGCACCGGGATGGTCGGCTTGTCGAGCGCCAGCGCCAGCGCCTCGGCGAAAGCGCAGCCGACCAGCAGCGCACCGGAGAGCCCCGGGCCGCGCGTGTAGGCGACGGCATCGATCTCGGCCAGTGCCCGTCCGGACTGCGCCAGGGCCTCGCGCAGCAAGGGCACGACGCGGCGGATATGGTCGCGCGAAGCGAGTTCCGGCACCACGCCGCCGTACTCGGCATGCATCGCCACCTGCGAGTGCAGGGCGTGCGCCAACAGTCCGGCTTTGCTGTCGTAGAGCGCAATGCCGGTTTCGTCGCAGGAAGATTCAACACCGAGGATCAACATCGGCGCGCATTTTAGCACTTGAAGCAAAAAGGTTTTTTGCAATATACTGTTCGGCTCTCCGCAACCATGCGGATACAAATTTGCGCGCACTGCCGTTTACTTGACCTGGCAGGCGCCTGACGGAAGGGGGTGAATCTATATGCCGAATATTCGTGTCAAGGAAAACGAGCCGTTCGAAGTTGCTATCCGCCGCTTCAAGCGTACTGTCGAAAAGACGGGTCTCCTGACCGAGCTGCGCGCCCGTGAGTTTTACGAAAAGCCCACCGCCGAGCGCAAGCGCAAGGCTGCTGCCGCTGTCAAGCGTCAACACAAGCGCCTCCGTAGCCTGACCCTGCCGCCGAAGCTGTACTAATCCAGCCACGGTGAACACCGCAGGAACAAGCCGCCCGCCTAAACAGCCGGCGGCTTTTTCGTTTGAATTCCCGCCCCCGCCGCACAAACCCCAATATCCGATTGCCCGCCATGAGCCTCAAAGCCCGCATCACCGACGACATGAAAACGGCCATGAAGGCCAAGGACGCCCCGCGCCTTTCCGCCATCCGCCTGCTGCTCGCCGCCATCAAGCAGAAGGAAGTCGATGAGCGCAGCGAACTCGACGACGCGGCCACCGTCGCGGTCATCGAGAAGCTGACCAAGCAGCGCAAGGACAGCGTCACCCAGTACGAAGCCGCCGGCCGCCAGGAACTGGCCGATGCCGAAAAATTCGAAATCGCGGTGCTGGCCGCCTACCTGCCGGCCAAGATGAGCAGCGAGGAAACCGCGGCCGCCGTTGCCGCCGCCGTCGCCGAAACCGGCGCCAAGGGCCCGGCCGACATGGGCAAGCTGATGACCGTGCTGAAGCCGCGCCTGGCCGGCAAGGCCGACATGGCCGAAGTCTCGAAACTGGTCAAGGCGGCGCTGGCCGGCTGAGACCGATGATCCCGGATTCCTTCATCCAGGACCTGCTGGCCCGGGTCGACATCGTCGACCTGGTGGACAGCCATGTGCCGCTGAAGAAGGCCGGGGCCAACTACGCCGCCTGCTGCCCCTTCCACAACGAGAAGTCGCCGTCCTTCACGGTCAGCCCGACCAAGCAGTTCTATCACTGCTTCGGCTGCGGCGCCCACGGCACGGCGATCGGCTTCGTCATGGAATATCAGGGCCTCGGCTTCGTCGATGCGATCAAGGAACTGGCCGGCCGCGCCGGCATGCAGGTGCCGGACAGCGAAGGGCGCAACTTCCCGGCCGAGAAGCCCGGCCAGACGCGCACGCTGATCGAGGTCATGGCCCGCGCCGCGCAGTACTACAAGGACCAGCTCAAGGCGTCGCCACGCGCCATCGAGTACTGCAAGAAGCGCGGCCTGACCGGCGAAGTCGCCGCCCGCTTCGGCATCGGCTACGCGCCGGACGGCTGGCAAAACCTGCAGGCCGTCTTCCCCAACTACAACGCCGACGAGCTGAAGGCGGCCGGCCTGGTCATCGACAACGAGGCCGGCCGGCGCTACGACCGCTTCCGCGACCGGCTGATGATCCCGATCATCAACCAGAAGGGCGAGATCATCGCCTTCGGCGGGCGCATCATCGACCAGGGCGAGCCGAAATACCTGAATTCGCCGGAAACCCCGCTGTTCGAAAAGGGCCGCGAGCTGTTCGGCCTGCCGCAGGCGCGCCAGGCGCTGCGCGACACCGACACCGCCATCGTCACCGAAGGCTACATGGACGTCATCGCGCTGTCGCAGAACGGCGTCGGCAACGCGGTCGCCACGCTCGGCACGGCAACCACGGCAACGCACGTC
>DASUZG010000171.1:0-12787 GCA_036376995.1 Azonexus sp.
TCGTCGCGCTGGCAGGTCTATAACGGCGACCGTTCGCGGCCGTTCCGCGAAACCAATTACGAACCCGAGGCGATGCTGGTCTGGCGCACCGACTACCGCCTGCTCGGTTGGCGCGGCCGGCTCGTCTCGCTCGGCCTCAACCACCAGTCGAACGGGCGCAGCCTGCCCCTGTCGCGCAGCTGGAACCGGGTCATTCTCGCCGCCGCTTTCGAGCGCGACGACTGGACGCTGACGCTGCGTCCGTGGTGGCGCATTCCCGAAGGGTCCGACGACGACAACCCGGACATCGACGACTACGTCGGCCGCGCCGACCTGCACCTGGTGCGCCGCTGGGGCGAGCACCAGCTGTCGGTGCTGCTGCGCCACAGCCTGCGCGGCGGCGGCGACAGCCACGGCGCGCTGCAGCTCGATTACGCCTTCCCGATCGCCGGCGACCTGCGCGGCCACCTGCAATGGTTTTCCGGTTACGGCGAAAGCCTGATCGACTACAACCACCGCGGCACCTACTACGGCCTCGGCGTGTCGCTGCTCGAGTGGTAGCGGGCCGCGTCAGGCCGGCTGCAGTTCGGCCGAAGCGGCCGCCGGCTTGAGGATGCGGAAAGCCAGCTTGGTCCGCCCGCGCAGCTTCAGCAGCGCCTTGTCCTTGCTGACCAGGATGTCGGCCCCGGCGCGCGCCGCCAGTTCGAGGAACTTCTGGTCGTCGCGGTCCTTGCAGCGCGGCAGGTCCGGCGCTTCGCCGGCGGGGATGCGCTCGACCAGCGCGCTGTAGCGGGCATAGCGCTCGGCGATCATCGCCGGCGTCAGTTTCAGTTGCGGGTAGGTCAGCACCCGCTGCAGTTCGTCGAGGGTGCGTTCGTCGGCCAGGCAGACGATGCGGCCGCCTTCGAGCGCCGCCATGATCGGTACGGCATCGACATTGGCCCAGTGGAAGAGGTCGAGGACGACGTTGGTGTCGAGGACGAGGCGCAGCATGGCGCGGATTATAATGCGCGGCTTCGCAACGCCCCCCGGATTCCGCATGTCCCGCATTCTTCTTGCCCCGATGGAAGGGCTCGCCGATTACCTGCTGCGCGGCGTGCTGACCGGGATCGGCGGCTACGACTGGGGCATCTGCGAATTCGTCCGCGTCTCCAACAGCCTGTTGCCGGTCAAGACCTACGAGCGCATCTGCCCCGAGCTGCAGCACGGCAGCCGGACCGCGGCCGGCACGCCGATGCGCGTGCAGCTGCTCGGCTCCGACCCGGTGATGATGGCCGAGAACGCGCGCCGGCTGGTGACGCTGAAACCGGCCGGCATCGACCTCAATTTCGGCTGCCCGGCGCCGACCGTCAATCGCCATCGCGGCGGCGCCGCGCTGCTCGGCGAGCCGGAGCTGCTGCACGCCATCACCGCCGCCGTGCGCGCCGTGGTTCCGGCCGACATTCCCTTCACCGCCAAGATGCGGCTCGGCATCGACGACACCAGCCGCGCCGTGGACAACGCCCAGGCGCTCGAAGCGGCCGGCATCGACGAGCTGATCGTGCATGGCCGGACCAAGGCCGACGGCTACCGGCCGCCGGCGCGCTGGGAATGGATCGACCGCGTGCGGGCGGCCATCGACGTGCCGCTGATCGCCAATGGCGAAGTGTGGACCACCGAGGATTTTCGCAACTGCCAGGCCGTTACCGGCTGCGCCGACATCATGGTCGGCCGCGGTGCCATCGCCGACCCGCTGCTCGCCCGCCGCGTGCGCGGCGACGATGGCGGCGGCTGGGACGACGTGGCGCCGGGCGTCGGCGCCTACTGGCTGGGGGTGCGGCGCAAGGTGGTGCCCGGCCATGCCGGCGGCCGCGTCAAGCAGTGGCTGGCGCTGCTGCGCCGGAACTATCCGCAGGCCGAGACGCTCTACCAGCGACTGCGGCCGGTCAAGGCGGCCGAGGACATCGACCGGCTGCTGCTCGAAGCGGGCGTGCTGACGGCGCTGCCGAGGGCGGTGTGGACGGCCGCCGGCACGAACCGCGAAATCCACTAGAGGGGGCGTGCCCGTGCCGACACCGGCCGTTCACAGCGAAACCCGCTTGCCGTGGCTCGATGCCACCGCCACCCGGTACGCCAACTGGGCGCTGGCCCTGGCCGGGTTTTCCTGCTTCGCGCTGCTCTACGGCACGCAGCCGCTGCTGCCGCAACTGACCGCCGCCTTCGCCGTATCGCCGGCGATGGCCAGCCTCAGCGTCTCGGCCGGCACGGCGGCGATGGCCTTCCTGCTGATTCCGTGGAGCCTGCTGTCCGACCGCTACGGCCGGGTCGCGCTGATGCGTGCCTGCCTGCTCGGCGCCGCCGTGTTCGCCTTCGCCTCGGCCGGCGCACCGGATTTTCCGACCCTGCTGGCCAGCCGCGTCTGCCTCGGCGTCTGCATCGCCGGCGTGCCGGCGGCGGCGATGGCCTATCTCGGCGAAGAACTGGCGCCCGAACTGCGTGCCCGGGCGATGGGCCTGTACATCGCGGCCAATGCGCTGGGCGGCATGTCCGGCCGCTTCCTCGCCGCCGTGGTCAGCGAATACCTGGGCTGGCGCCACGGCCTGGCCGCCCTCGGCGTGCTCGGCCTGCTCGCCGCCGCCGGCTTCCTGCGGCTGCTGCCGCGCGCCCGCCATTTCGTCGCGCAGCCGCTGCAGTGGCGCCCGCTCGTTGCCGACGTGCGCAGCATCTATGCCGATCCCGGCCTGCCCTGGCTGTTCTCGACCGCCTTCCTGATCATGGGCGCCTTCGTCGGCATCTACAACTACCTCGGCTTTCGCCTCAGCCTGGCGCCGTATCTGCTCGGCCCGGCGGCGATCGGCGCCATCTTCCTCCTCTACGCACTGGGCAGCCTGTCGTCGCTGCTGGCGGCCGGCGCCGCCGCACGCCACGGCCGCCAGCGGGTGATCCTGCTGATGAGCCTGGCGATGGCGGCCGGCATCGGCCTGACCCTGCTGTCGCCGCTGGCGCTGATCATCGCCGGCCTGGCGCTGTTCACCTTCGGCTATTTCGCCGTCCACGCCCTGGCCAGCGCCTGGGTCGGACGGCGGGCCGGGGCCCGGCGCGGCCTGGTCTCGGCGCTCTACCTGTCGAGCTACTACCTCGGCAGCAGCGTCATCGGCTACGCCGCCGGCTGGCCGTGGGAGCATTTCGGCTGGCCCGGCGTCGCCGCCGCGCTGCTGCTGCCGGTGCTGCTGGTGATCGCCATCACGCTGCGTCTGCGCCGCCTCGGCGAGGGCTGATCGGCTCTGCCGCGGCCGTGCCGATCGGGCCGTGCGGGCGGCTGGGAATTCGTCGCGCCTGTACTAGCATGAAGTAGTGAATTGCCTGTTCGGAATGCCGTCTGTCGACGGCTGCCCGACGCGTGTATACGAGTCGCTGCCTCATGAAACTGACCTTGGCCCCTCTGGTTTTCGTGGCGCTGATCCTCGCCGGATGCGCCGGGACCGGCCGCGCGCCCGATCCGGAGCCGCCACCGCCGATCGCCGAGGAAATTTGGTGGCAGGTCGAGAGCGATATTGCCGCCGCGGCCCAGGCGGCGACCGGGCCGGCGACGGCATTTGCGCAGCGGCGGATGGAAGTGTGGCGCGACCGGGTCATCGAGCGGGCGGAAAGCGAATTCATTCCCTGGGCTTCCAGCTACTGGGCGCAGCAATGGATGACCGCCAAGGTGGCCTGGTACAAGCTGACCGCCAGCGAAGGCGGCGAGACGCCGGAGAACCGGCTGGCTGTCTACCTGCAGGAGCAGTACCACGAGCAGGTGCTGGCGCCGGTGGCGCTGGAGGTCGATCCGGGCGCCGTCATCGCCCAGGCCACCCGCCTCTACCTGCATGCGCTGGAAGGCGAGTTGCAGGCCATCCCGGCGCGCTACGGCGTGCCGCCGGACCAGTTCAGGAAGCGCCTGCAGCGCATCCCGGCGATCGTGCCGGCCTCGCCCAAGACGCCGGGCGCCTCGCTGCAGCAGTTGCTGGCGGCCGATCCGGTCGAACGCCAGCCGGCCTATGCCGCGCTGATCCAGCATGTGCGCGAGAGCAACGGGGTCGCCGAAGCCGGCCTGACCAAGAAGCGGATTTCGCCGGTGGCCGTGCAGGTCAGCGAAAAGCTGGTGGCCCGGCTGGCCATCAGCGGCGGCACCAGCGCCGTGTCGGCGCTGATCGGCGGCGTCGCCGGCAACGTGTTTTCGCTGGGCGCCGCCGGCCTCGGCATGATCCTGCACGAGCCCGGGCGGGTGGAAGTCGAGGTCGAGTTGCGGGTGATCCTCGACGAGTCGATGGAAGAAGTGTGGGCCTTGCTGATGGGCGAACCGGGAAGCGGGGTGACGGCCGGCGTCTATCGCCTGGCCAACCAGATCCGGCTGAGCCTGCAGCCGTCCTCGCTGGGTACCGTGCTGCTGACCCCGCTGCCGCTCGAGATTCCGCTGACGGAACTGGCCCCGGTCGCCGCGCCGCTGCCCGTCGCCGGCCCCGAGGCGACGCCGCCGCGCTAGGCCGGCCGGCGGAAGGCGGCATCCCGCCTCGAATTTTCCTGATCGCTGCGGTACTGTAATGCCGCCGGGTTGCACCCTCGTGCGCCGGCGCAGACCGGGAGGAGCGTGCCATGGGCACTTCATTGCAGTCGCTGGATCAGATCAGGGCCTCCGCCCTCGACATGGCCGTCCGTTTCGGCCCCAAGGTGGTGGTCGCCGTGCTGATCATGCTGGCCGGCTACATGGTCGGCCGCTGGGTCGGGCGCGGCGTCGACCGCCTGTTGCGGCGCCTGAATCTCGAAGTCACGGTGCGTTCGCTGCTGGTGCGCATCGCCCAGCTGTTCGTGCTGGTGATGTTCGCCATCATGGCCCTGCAGAATCTCGGCATCGAGCTGCTGCCGCTGATCGCCGGCCTCGGCGTCGCCGGCGCCGGCATCGCGCTGGCCATGCAGGGCCTGCTCGGCAACCTGGTGGCCGGGCTGAGCATCATCTTCACCCGGCCCTTCCATGTCGGCGACTACATCTCGATCGCCGAGGAGGAGGGCGAGGTGCTCGACATCCGCCTGTTCAGCACTACGCTAGGCCATACCGACCTGTCGCGGGTGGTGATTCCCAACCGCAAGATCGTCGGCGAGATCCTGCACAACTACGGGCAGATCCGCCGCCTCGACGTCGCCGTCGGCATTTCCTACCGCAACGATGTCGATGCCGCGCTGCGGCTGATCGCCGGCGTGCTCGCCGGCAATCCGAAAATCCTGCAGGACCCGGCGCCGCTGCTCGGTGTCACGCGGTTGAGCGAATCCGGCGTGATCATCGGCGTCTGTCCCTGGGTCAAGGTGCCGGACCACGACGCGGCGATCCGCGAGGTGAACAAGGCGATTCTCGATGCCTTCGCCGGCCAGGGCATCGCGCTCGCCCTGCCGCGCTACGAGGTGCGGATGCTGGGCGAGATGCCGGAAGCGGCGCCGGCGTAAATGCGCCGCTCGGCATTTATGCCGATCACTTTGACAACGGCAATACCCGCGACAATACTGAAACGTCGCGTGCCCGCTCCCGGCGCGCGGCGCGCAGGCAGCTTGGCTTTCTTCCCCGCTGGCGAGTGAAAGGAGATTTCCATGGATACGACGCAATGGCAGAAGTACCAGGACATCGCGCTGCAGTACGTGATGGAGTTCGGCGTCAAGGTCCTGGCGGCCATCGCCTTCTGGGTGATCGGCCGCTTGCTGATCGGCTTTACCGTCAATCTGGTGCGCAGTGCGCTGGAGCGCCAGAAGGTCGATCCGACGGCGCTGCGCTATGTCGGTTCGATCATCACCGTGACTTTGAACATCCTGCTGGTGATCGGCATCCTCGGCTATTTCGGCATCGAGACCACCACCTTCGCCGCGCTGCTGGCTGCCGCCGGCGTCGCCATCGGCATGGCCTGGTCCGGGCTGCTCGCCCATTTCGCGGCCGGCGCCTTCCTCATCGTGCTGCGCCCGTTCAAGGTCGGCGATTTCGTCTGCGTCGCCGGCGTCACCGGCACCGTCCGCGAGATCGGGCTGTTCGCGACCTCGCTCGATACGCCCGACAACATCCACACCACCATCGGCAACAACAAGGTGTTCGCCGACACGATCCAGAACTTTTCCGCCAATTCCTTCCGCCGCGTCGACCTGAAGGCCCAGCTCGCCGGATCGACCGACCCGGCGCGGGCGGCGGCCCTGCTCAAGGAGCGGCTGGCGGCGATTCCCAATGTGCTGCAGAGCCCGCCGGTCGATGTCGAGATTCTCGAATTCAACCTGGTCGGGCCGGTGCTGGCGGTGCGCCCGTACTGCCACAACGACGATTACTGGCAGGTCTATTTCGACAGCAACCGCGTCATCCGAGAAAGCTTCGGCGACGCCGGCTTCGCCGCGCCAACGCCGGCCCAGGTGGTGATGGTGCAGGGCCGGCTCGATGCGGCCTAGCGCTTACGCGGTCAGCTTCAACATCTCGCGATAGAGGTCGGCCTTGCCTTCGAAACCGATGCCCGGCAGATCGGGCAGGGTGACGTAGCCGCCCTCGACCTTGACGCCGTCCGGGAAGCCGCCGTAGGGCTGGAACAGGTCCGGATACGATTCGTTGCCGCCGAGACCGAGGCCGGCCGCGATATTCAGCGACATCTGGTGGCCGCCGTGCGGAATGCAACGGCTGGCCGACCAGCCGTGTTCCTTCAGCATCTCCAGCGTGCGCAGGTACTCGACCAGGCCGTAGCTGAGGGCACAGTCGAATTGCAGCCAGTCGCGGTCCGGGCGCATGCCGCCGTAGCGGATCAGGTTGCGCGCATCCTGCATCGAGAACAGGTCCTCGCCCGTTGCCATCGGCTTCGCGTAGTAGTTGCGCAGCGTCGCCTGCAGTTCGAAATCCAGCGGATCGCCCGGTTCCTCGTACCAGAACAGGTCGTATTGCGAGAGGGCCTTGGCGTACTTGATCGCGGTGTCGAGGTCGAAGCGGCCGTTGGCGTCCACCGCCAGCTTCTGGCCGTCCTGCAGGACGCTGAGAATTGAGTCGATGCGGCGCAGGTCCTCGTCCAGCGAGGCGCCGCCGATCTTCTTCTTGACCACGGTATAGCCGCGATCGAGATAGCTGCGCATCTCGTCCTTGAGCTTCCCGTGGTCCTGGCCGGGGTAGTAGTAGCCGCCTGCGGCATAGACGAAGATGCGGCGATCCGCGGTGCCGTTGCCGTAGCGCTCGGCCAGCAGCTGGAACAGCGGCTTGCCTTCGATCTTGGCGACGGCATCCCAGACGGCCATGTCGATGGTGCCGATGGCCACCGAGCGCTCGCCGTGGCCGCCCGGCTTTTCGTTGGTGAACATGCAGTTCCAGATCTTGTGCGGATCGAGATTGTTGCCGCTGGCGTCGACCAGGCTTTCCGGCGCGGCTTCCAGCAGGCGCGGGATGAAGCGTTCGCGCATCAGCGTGCCCTGGCCGTAGCGGCCGTTCGAGTTGAAACCGTAGCCGATCACCGGCTTGCCGTCGCGCATCACGTCGGTGACCACGGCCACCACGCTGAGCGTCATCTTGCTGAAATCGATATAGGCGTTGCGGATCGGCGAGCTGATCGGTACAGTTTTTTCGCGGATATCAACTATTCTCATCGGACTGTCTCCAGGGCGTTGTCGGAGCAGACCATTTCGGCTCCGGAGCGCACAGAATAGGTTGCCGCGACCCCGCGCTGTTTCAGCTGAACCTGACTTCATTATTAAGTTTTCTTGAAAACTCCCAGTTATTCCGAACTCGAATTTTTCGTGCTGCTGGCCCGCCACGGCAGTCTGTCGGCGGCGGCGCGCGCCCTCGACATCACGCCGCCGGCGGCGACCATGCGCCTGGCGGCCATCGAGGAGCGTCTGGGCGTCCGGCTGGCCAATCGCAATACCCGCCGCATCAGCCTGACCAGCGAAGGCGAGATCTATCTGCAGCATGCCAGCCGCCTGCTGGTCGAGTTGCAGGAAATGGACGAAATCGTCACCAGCAGCCGGCAGGCGCCGCGCGGCCTGCTGCGCGTCAATGCCCCGCTGGGTTTCGGGCGGACCGTCATCGCGCCGCTGGTGTCGAGTTTCGCCAGCCGCTATCCGGAGATCGAGGTCCAGCTGGAGGTCTCGGACCGGCCCATCGACCTGATCGAGGCCGGCTTCGATCTCGCCATCCGCTTCGGCGAACTGCCGGACAACCGCATCAATGCCCGGCGCGTGATGTCCAACCGGCGCTTTCTCTGCGCCTCGCCGAAGTATCTCGAACGCCACGGGCAGCCGGAAAAGCTGGAGGACCTGGCTCATCACCGCTGCATCGTGCATCGCCAGAACGACGAGGCCTACGGCATGTGGCGCTTCATCCGCGACGGCCGCAGCGAGATCGTCAAAGTGCATGGCGTCCTTTCCAGCAACGACGGCGACATCGTGCTCGGCTGGGCGCTGGACGGCCAGGGCATCCTGATCCGTTCCGAATGGGACGTCGCGAAATATCTCGACAGCGGCCGGCTGCAGCGGCTGTTGCCGAAGTTCTCGCTGCCGAGCGCCGATCTGTTCGTCTACTACCCGAGCCGGCAGAACCTGCCAGCCCGGGCGCGAAGCTTCATCAACTTCCTGGTCGAAGAACTGGCCGATTAAAGCTAGCCGGCGCGCGCCAGCTCGGCGGCAACGGCCTGGCCGAGATCGGCCGTGCCGGCCGTGCCGCCCATGTCCGGCGTGCGCGGCCCGGCCAGCAGGACGTGATCGATGGCCTGCATGATGGCATCGTGGGCCGCCTTGTAGCGGGCGTCGCCGTTGCCGAGAAAGTCGAGCATCATGGCGCCCGACCAGATCATGGCGATCGGGTTGGCGATGCCCCGGCCGGCAATGTCCGGCGCCGAGCCATGCACCGGCTCGAAAAGCGAGGGGAAGGTGCGTTCCGGATTGAGGTTGGCCGAGGGGGCGATGCCGATGGTGCCGGTGCAGGCCGGGCCGAGGTCGGACAGGATGTCGCCGAACAGGTTGGAGGCGACGACGACATCGAAGCGCTCGGGGCTGAGCACGAAGCGGGCGGTCAGGATGTCGATGTGATCCTTGTCCCAGCGCACCTCGGGATAGTAGCCGGCCATCGCTTCGAGGCGCTCATCCCAGTAGGGCATGCTGATGGCGATGCCGTTCGACTTGGTGGCCGAGGTCAGGTGCTTCTTCGGGCGCTTGCGGGCCAGCTCGAAGGCATATTTGAGGATGCGGTCGGTGCCGTGGCGGGTGAAGATCGATTCCTGGATGACGGTCTCGCGCGCCGTCCCCTCGAAGATGCGCCCGCCGATGGAGGAGTATTCGCCCTCGGTGTTTTCGCGGATGACGTAGAAGTCGATGTCGCCGACCTTCTTGTTGGCCAGCGGGCAGGGAATGCCCGGCATCAGGCGCACCGGCCGGACGTTGGCGTACTGGTCGAATTCGCGGCGGAACTTGAGCAGCGAGCCCCACAGCGAGACGTGGTCGGGCACGGTGGCCGGCCAGCCGACGGCACCGAAGTAGATGGCGTCGAAATCCTTCAGTTGGGCGAACCAGTCGTCCGGCATCATCTGGCCGTGGCGCACGTAGTAGTCGCAGTTGGCCCATTCGAAATGCGCGAATTCGAGGCCGATTCCGAAGCGGGCGGCGGCAGTCTCGAGGACGCGCAGGCCTTCGGGCATCACTTCCTGGCCGATTCCGTCGCCGGCGATGACGGCAATGTGGTGCTGCTTCATGGGGTTCTCCTGGGGTGGGTTGACCGGGTGGGGTAGGGAGCCAAGAATACTGGCGACGAAATATTTAACAATCACCGCAAACGTGATTTCATCGGACACGAATCGTGAACATAAAACCGCAACTCGATGACCTGCGCCTGTTCTGCGCCGTCGTCCGTCTGCGCAGTTTCGCCGCCACGGCCCGGGAACTCGGCATCTCCAAGGCCGTCGTCAGCAAGCGCATGGCCCTGCTCGAAGCGGCGCTGCAGGCCCGGCTGCTGCACCGGACCACACGCCGCCTGAGCCTCACCGCCCACGGCGACATCGTCCACCAGTGGGCGCTGCGCATTCTCGAGGACGTGGAGCAGATGGGTGAGGCGCTTTCCCAGGAGCGTGCCGCCCCGGCCGGGCTGCTGCGCCTGTGCAGTTCCACCGGCTTCGGCCGCAATCGCCTGACCCCGGCCATCTCGGCGCTGGCCCGCCGCTACCCGGCGCTGGAAATCCAGGTCGAACTGCTCGACCGGCCGGTGGACCTGCTGGAAGAGGGCTTCCATCTCGACATCCGGGTTGGTGCCGTCCGCGAAGGCAACGTGATCACCCGGCGCATCGCCGGCAACCGGCGCATCCTCTGCGCCGCCCCGGCCTATCTGGCGGAACAGGGCATGCCCACCCGCCTCGACGACCTCAAGGCCCACCGCTGCATCGCCATCCGCGAGCGCGACCAGGAGTTCGGCCGCTGGATCCTGCACGGCCCGCAGGGCAGCGAGACCGTGCGTGTCAGCGGCCCGCTTTCCTCGAACAACGGCGAAATGGTCCGCCAGTGGGCCATCGACGGCCACGGCATCATCCTGCGCTCGCAGTGGGATGTGGACCATGAAATCGGCGCCGGGCGGCTGCAGCGGCTGCTGCCGGACTATGCCCAGGAGGCGGACGTGTGGGCGGTGTATCCCTCCCGGCTGTCGACCTCGGCGCGCTTGCGGGTTTGCGTGGAGTTCCTGGCGGCGTGGTTTGCCGGGGAGGGGGCTACGGCCGTCGTTGGAAAGTAGTCCTGCCGGCAACGCGACTGAACGAGCAACGATCGCACTGTGCGTCAGAATCTCTGACTGCTAGACTCGCTCGCCCTCAATCCCTAACCGAATGCAGCAAAGTGACCCCGCCCGACCTGGAACGACAACTGGCTTTCCTTAGGGAAATCGACCGGCTCAAAAGCATCGTGCGCCTGACGCCGCTGATCGATCGCTCGCGCCGCGAAAACAGCGCCGAACATTCGTGGCATCTCGCGATGTATGCGCTGGTGCTGGCCGAGCACGCCGCCGGGTCGGTCGACGTGCTGCGTGTCGTGAAAATGCTGCTGATCCACGACATCGTCGAGATCGATGCCGGCGACGTCCCGTTCCACATGCCGGCGACGCATGCCGGGCAAGAAGAGCGCGAACGGCTGGCCGCCGAGCGTCTCTTCGGCCTGTTGCCCGACGCGCAGGCGGCCGAGTTCCGCGAACTGTGGTTCGAGTTCGAAGCCGCCGAAAGCGACGACGCAAAATTCGCCAAGGCCCTCGACCGTTTTCAGCCGATGCTGCACAACGCCGCCACCGACGGCGGCACGTGGGTGGAATGTGCGGTGACGCTGGAGCAGGTCAAGGCGCGCTGCCAGCCGCCGATCGAAAGCGGCGCCCCGGCACTGTGGAAAGCCGCTGCCGAAATGGCTGATGATCACTATTGCAAGCGCTCGCCGAACGAGTGATCCGGGTGCTTGCCGTAGCGGGCAAGATACCGCTTCTCGGCGAGCAAATTGACGACTACGCTGCTTCGCCCCAGACAACTACTGCAGCCCGATGATCCGGGATGTAGCCATCTGAACGACTGCTGCATCCCGGAACTTTCCTGAAGGCCTATTCACACAATTTGGCTAAAGTCGCCTCTTTGTTCTGTCGCCGAAATAATACCGAGCGATTCAGCATCCTTTGAGATTCTAGGTCGCAGTTGCTTGGTCGGTCGGGAGTGTTGCATCGACTTCGCCCGTTGTCGGCTCAGTACCCGCAATCGGCGGTGAAGTCGATGTTGTGCCGGCACCATCCGTCAGGTCGGTATCGGTTGGCAGTTGAGTGACCGTTATTGGCTCCGTGCCATCCGGGGTTCCGGTAACCGGCGTGGTCGTGATCCCGTGCTGGGTCTGATAGCGTTCGATGTTTCGACTAATGACCTCGAAGGCACGAGCCTGGCCCTTGTTCATATCTTCGCTGTTCATGGATTGGAAACGCAGTTGCGCTGCCAGGAGGCCGGCGGGCGTCAGTTTGCTTCCGCTTTCGGGTTTCTCGGAACTTCCGGTGGTATTTTTAGGAATGGTGGGACTTTCAGTGGCCGGCCCACTCGTGGTGCCACCTGCCTTGGTTGTTTCCGAGGTATCGGCGGGAGTTCGCTGGCTGACGTCAACGGAAGATGGTTGCCTGCTGTATGCCTGAGATGACGGCATTGAGTGGATGTGCATACGTGTCTCCTTGAATAGTTATTTTGGATTCACTCCCTGCAGTCCTACTTATTACGGCACACCCACGGATTACTTGAGCTAATTTCTGTCTTCGAGATTGGTGGTCAACGCAGTGATAAAGATATGAATTCCGTTCGAGTCTCTGGCTGGCAGTGTTGTTCTCTTTGCTTTGAATGTGCATTTACCGAAAGCCGACCGGCAGCAAAGAGTACGTTGAACTCAATGACGGTTGGCTGCTTCCGGGAACGAACCTTCAACGACCGCTTACCGGCGACGAACTTGAAGTGTTGGCCGTCGTGACCCGACCCGAAGCGGAATTTTGTGGCTTGAATAAGCGGACACTCAGACGACTGATGTGTTTCACTTTGCGACAGACAGATCCGTACAAAGAGCGCTAATTGGTTCAGCCTTCTTCCGCATTACATCTTTGGAATATTGTGCAACCAACCTCGCTGAGATCTTTTTGCACCAGGCCGGACTTTTAAGCTCGTTCTTGTAGTCAAACGTCTCTGCGTCTTCGCCGACAATTTCAGCGTTTAAATCAACAGCAAGCGATTTTGCTAGGCTCCCAAAGAGCTCGACTAATTCTGGTAGCCGCCTAGAAGAGTAAATCCCCTTCATGTTCTTTAGCATTGATTCGCCCGCC
>DASUZG010000172.1:0-2726 GCA_036376995.1 Azonexus sp.
ACCTGACAAGCTAAGAGGGTGGAAGGTAGGGTTTTGCCCTGAACGAAACCGAGGACGGGTGACTTTTGACAGCCCAAGCTGCGTTCGCTCACCATCAAGGCTTAGTCGGCCGTTAACAAGGCGATCTGAGCGTTGAAGGGATCGCAAAGGTCCGCAGGATGGCGATCAGGATTAGGCGCAAGAGAATCCTCAGCCAGGCGAGGACAAGGCGGAGGTTGTAGCCGACCGCGGTGAGGATGAGGTTGGCGGAATCGCCATCGCGGCCCTTGAGATAGCAGCGGCCAAGATGCCCCTCGTTCTTCATATGACCGATGACGGCTTCGATAGCGGATCGGCGTCGTAGCTCGCGCTTGATGGCACCGAAGACACCGCGCTTCTGTCCCGAGATGAAGACGCGGCTCGGGTTTGTGGTGCTGTGACCGCGGTAGCCTTTGTCGACATAGGCGCGCTCGATCTCACAGCCTGTGAGCCGTTCGGCGTCCTCGATGATGGCTGCCAGGGTGTGGCCGTCGTAAGGATTGCCTGGCAGCGCCTTGGCATGCAGCACGAACTGGCCGCCGGGGGCGCGGGCATTGGTGGTGGCGATCGATGCCTTGACGCCGAATTCGTAGGGCGCATTGGCTTTGCCCTTACCGATGCATTCCACTTCCGGGGCGTGGAAGGAATACAGCTTCCAGCCACGCTGGCGCTGTTGCTGGGAGCGGATTTGTGAGGCGCACGACAGTGGCCAGGCGAACGTGGCTTCAAGCTCAGCCTTGTCCACGATCTTGCGTCGGATGTCGCGGATGATGCGGCCGAGCCGGGTGCGTAGGATGCGCAGTTCACGACGGTGGCGATTGAACTGTTTGGCATGGGCATAACGCCCCGCCATCATGGCGGCGCGCTTGGCGATGCGCAGATAGGACTGCCGCAGTCGCACGCCGTGCTTGCTGGCCAGGCGGTTCAATCCTTTGATCGCCGCGTGCAGCAGCTTGGCATCGGTCGGGAACGTGATGGCCTTGGACTGTACCGTGGTGTCGACCGTGACCCGCTTGAGGTCGCGGCTCCGCAGCGCACCGCTGTCGTGAGCAACCCGCAAGCTCTCCGCCAGCAACAGCTCCAGCTTGTCGCCCAGCCGCTTGCGCCAGTGGCTCAGGTCCGAGCGCTCATGCGGAAACTCATGCTGGAAGAACTCCTCCCCGGTGAAGTACTGGAAATACGGGTCATGGACCCAGCGTTCGCAGACGCCCTCGTCGGACAACCCGTAGATATGCTTGAGCAGCAACAGCCCGATCACGAACCGGGTTTCAATCCCTGGCCGGCCCTTGTCGCTGTAGTGCGGCGCGATCTCGCCGTCGATCCACTCCCAGTCGATCTTGCCCGCGAGCCGCACCAGCTCGTGCTTCATGTTGATGATCTGTTCGAGCCGGGCCCGGAATAGATCGCTTGACCCCGTCGTCTCATACTTCTTCGGCCGCATCGTTCCCTCCGATGCGACAACAGAATCACGCCTGCCGATTCGAGGGAATCTCAAACCGAATTTGCAAGGTACCGGGCCTTCAGACCGCGAAACCTTGCAATCTCAAATCAGCCAGGCAGCCGAAAAACGACTCTCGCTCAGCCACTTAGAAATTGTTCACGGCCGACGGACTAATGTCTGGTCGGAGTGGCAGGATTTGAACCTGCGACCCCTTCGTCCCGAACGAAGTGCGCTACCAGGCTGCGCTACACTCCGACCTAGAAGGGCGGTCTTATAGCGGCGGGTCCATCCCCTCGCAAGCACAGGGATTTATTGGCTATAGAGGAGTGCCGGAACCCCGTTTTCAGGGGCCGGCAAGAGCGGGCGGGAATGGCTCAGGAGACAGCGCAACTGGCCGAATACGCAGCGGGGCTGCGCTATGGCGACATCCCCGCGGGCGTGGTCGAGCGCGCCAAGGACACCATCGCCGACACCATCGCCGCCATCGCCTTCGGCGCGCACCTGCCGTGGAGCCGGATGATTTTGGGCTATGTGCAAAAGCGCGGCGCGGGCGGCAAAAGCCGCGTGTTCGCCCCGGGCGGGGTGCGCCTGCAGGCCCCGTCGGCGGCGTTTGCCAACGGTGCCCTCGCCCATGCCTTCGAGATGGACAACCTGACGTGGCCCAACACCGGCGTGCATCCGGGCGCGACCATGGCGATGCCGGCGCTCGCGGTGGCGCAGGAGCGGGGCTTGAGTGGTCGCGCGCTGATCGAGGCCGTGGTCGCGGGCAGCGAATTGATGATCCGGGTCGGCCGGGCGACCAAGCACAACAACGAGGGCCGCGGCTTTCACGCGCCGGGCACGACCGGCCCGTTTGGCTCTGCGGCCGCGGTGGGCCGGCTTCTGAAGTTCGACAAGGCGACGATGTCGAACGCGCTCGGCATCGCCGGCTCCACCTCGGCGGGGCTTCTGGAGTTCGCCAAATCCGGCACCGGCGCGATGGTCAAGCGGCTGCATCTCGGCCGCGCCGCGGAGGCGGGCATCATGGCGGCGCAGCTTGCCGAGCAGGGTTTCACCGGGCCGGGCAGCGTGCTGGAAGGCCCGTTCGGCTTTCTCAACGTCTATTGCGGCGAGCATGACGCCGAGGCGCTCACCCGCGGGCTGGGACACGAATGGGCCAGCCTTCGCATCATGCTCAAGCGCTTTCCGGTGCACATCACCTCGCACACATCCGTCCAGGCGATCGAGGATTTGAAGCACGAGCACGGCTATGAGGCGGATGACGTGG
>DASUZG010000173.1:0-9250 GCA_036376995.1 Azonexus sp.
GGCGGCATGGCCGGCACCGCCCGGCTTGAAGTAGTCGGTGATCTCGACGATGGCCGGCACCGCTTCGCGCACCTGGCCGAAGAATTCGAGGCAGACGGTGCGCGCCACCGGCGGCATCTTGTGCAGCACCCAGCGGGCGGCAACGATGATGCCGTCGGTGCCTTCCTTCTGCACGCCGGGCACGCCGCCCAAGAACTTGTCGGTGACGTCCTTGCCCAGGCCGACCTTGCGGCAGGCGGCGCCAGGCATGGTCAGCACTTCTTCCTTGAGCAGCTTCTTGCCCGAGGGGTCGAAGCGCTTGAGGCGGAATTCGACGTTTTCCTGCTCGTGGATCTTGCCGTAGTTGTGATTGACCCGCTCGATCTCCAGCCAGTTGCCGTCCGGATCGACCATCTTCCACCAGGCCAGGTTGTCGAGCGCGGTGCCCCACAGCACGGCCTTCTTGCCGCCGGCGTTCATCGCGATGTTGCCGCCGATGCAGGAGGCCGAAGCCGAGGTCGGGTCGACGGCGAAGACGCGCCCCGCCAGCGAGGCGGCTTCCGAGACGCGCTCGGTGACAACGCCGGCGCCGGTGCGGATGGTCGCATACGGCGTCTCATGGCCGGCCAGCACCAGATCCTCGACCGGCCCGATGTCGATCAGCTTCTCGGTGTTAATCACCGCCGAGTACGGCGTCAGCGGCACGGCGCCGCCGGTGTAGCCGGTGCCGCCGCCGCGCGGGATGATGGTCAAGCCGGCTTCGATGCAGCCGCGCACGAGGTGGCCGATTTCCTCCTCGGTATCCGGGTACAGGACGACGAAGGGGTATTCGACGCGCCAGTCGGTGGCGTCCGTGACGTGCGAGACGCGGGCCAGGCCGTCGAAGGCGATGTTGTCGCGACGCGTGTGCTTGCCCAGCGTCTTCAGCACCTTGCGGCGCAGGTCGATGGTTTCGCCGAAGCGCTCGGCGAAGCGATTGACCGCCAGGTGAGCCGCCTCGACCAGGCGCTTGACCTTGGCCGAACGCTCGGGGTCTTCCTGCTCGCTTTCGCTGCGGCGCTTCTCGACCTCCGTCAGGCGGTGGCGCAAAGCGCTGACCAGCGCGTCGCGGCGCTCGCGGTTGTCGAGCAGGTCGTCTTCCAGATAGGGATTGCGCTGCACCACCCAGATGTCGCCCAGCACCTCGTAGAGCATCCGCGCCGAGCGGCCGGTGACGCGTTCGCCGCGCAGTTCGTCGAGAATCGCCCAGTTGTCGGCGCCGAGCAGGCGGATGACGATCTCGCGATCGGAAAACGAGGTGTAGTTGTAGGGGATTTCGCGCAGGCGGGCAGTCATGGAGGCAGCCAGGGTCTATCAAAAAGAGGATTTTAGCGTATTGCGGCGCAGCACGCGGGGGTCGGTAGACCGGCCAGAAGGCTAGTGGTTCAGCAATCCGGAGCAATATCGGATGATTTACCGATCGCAGGGCTCCGCCTGACGACTTTCCCTGGCCGTTTCGCCCGGCGCCGGGCAAAACCGCAGGCCAAACTCCTCCCGAAATCGTGTACAAAACCGGATTTGGCCGTTTCCCAGATTCCCGCTCTCGAATGGACAACTTCACCAAACTTCTCGCCATCGTCCGGCGCAAGTCCGCATACGACCACGGCAATCCCTGGTACTCGGGTCCGGAAAGTTATCTTCAGGGATTGAAGGACGAGGTCGACGAAGTCATCGAGGAGCTGCCGCGACAGCGCAACTGCTACCTTGAGGACGAACTGGGCGACCTCCTCTGGAACTGCCTCAACACGGTCTTCGCTGTCGAAAAGGAAACGGGCATTACGCTCGAGTCCGTCCTCGACCGGGCCTGCCGGAAGTTCGAGACCCGCCTGTCCGGCCTTGAAGCCGGGCGCTCGTGGCAGGCGATCAAGGAGGAACAGAAGCAGGCACTGGCACGCGAACAGGGGTCGGCGCCCGCGGATAGCGACTGAAAGGCGGTCGCACCGGGGAAAACGCGCCAAGCCCGGTCAGGGCAGCGCGGCCTGGGCAACCAGCCAGTAGCGGGCGAATTTGCCGATCGCCATGAACAGCATGCAGGGCAGCCAATACAGGCGCAGCCAGCCGGCGGCGACGCACAGCGCGTCGCCGAGCAGCGGCACCCAGGACAGCAGCAGCGCCGGACTGCCCCAGCGCTGCAGCCAGGCCTGCCGGGGTACGTCGCAGCGCGCTTGCCAGCGGGCGAGGAAGCGGCCGCAGCCCCACGATGTCATGCCGCCGGCCGTATTGCCGAACGTTGCCAGCCACAGCGCCGTGTCCGCCTGGTCCGGATGCAGGTGCAGAAAACCCCAGAGCACGGCCTCGGAACCGCCGGGAAGGAGGGTGGCGGCCAAAAAACTGCTCAGCAGGAGGCCGGCAAGCCCTTGTTCCGCCGTGACGTTTGTCCACTCCACCCGTAGAATCCCCCTTTTTGCCTGCCAGAAAACCCGCCATGCACCCGGATTATCTCGAAAAAGTCCTCAATGCCCAGGTCTACGACGTCGCCGTCGAGACGCCGCTGGAACTGGCCGGCAACCTGTCGGCGCGGATCGGCAACAAGCTCAGCCTGAAGCGTGAGGACATGCAGCCGGTGTTTTCCTTCAAGCTGCGCGGCGCCTACAACAAGATCGCCAGCCTCTCGGCCGACAAGCTCAAGCGCGGCGTCATCTGCGCCTCGGCCGGCAACCATGCCCAGGGCGTGGCGCTTTCCGCCGCCCAGGTCGGCTGCCGGGCGGTGATCGTGATGCCGACTTCGACGCCGGGCATCAAGATTGACGCGGTCAAGCGACGCGGCGGCGAAGTGGTACTGCACGGCGACTCCTTCGACGAAGCCTGCGCCTACGCGCTGGAACTGGAAAAGTCGGAAAAGCTGACCTTCGTCCATCCCTTCGACGATCCGGAAGTGATCGCCGGGCAGGGCACCGTGGCCATGGAAATCCTGCGCCAGCACTCGCGCCACAACGGCCCGATCCACGCCATCTTCTGCGCCATTGGCGGCGGCGGTCTGGCCGCCGGCGTAGCTGCCTACATCAAGCGCCTGCGCCCGGAGATCAAGGTCATCGGCGTCGAGACGGTCGATGCCGACGCGATGAAGCAGTCGCTGGCCGCCGGCAAGCGCGTGCGCCTGGAGCAGGTCGGGCTGTTTGCCGACGGCACTGCGGTCAAGCTGGTCGGCGAGGAGACTTTCCGGCTGTGCAAGGAGCATCTGGACGACGTGGTCGTGGTCGACACCGACGCCATCTGCGCGGCGATCAAGGATGTCTTCGAGGACACCCGCTCGATCCTCGAGCCGGCCGGCGCCCTGGCCGTTGCCGGGGCCAAGGAATACGCCCGCCAGCACAAGCTCAAGGACAAGAACCTGATCGCCGTGACCTCCGGCGCCAACATGAATTTCGACCGCCTGCGCTTCGTCGCCGAGCGCGCCGAGTTCGGCGAACAGCGCGAGGCAGTGTTCGCCGTCACGCTGCCGGAGAAGCCCGGCGCCTACAAGAAGTTCCTGGCGCTGATCGGCAAGCGCAACATCACCGAGTTCAACTACCGCTACAACACCGATGCCGAAGCGCACGTCTTCGTCGGCGTCCAGGTGGCCGACCGCAGGGAGTCGCTGAAGCTGGTCGACAGCCTGCAGACGCACGGCTACCCGACGCTCGATCTGACCGACGACGAGATGGCCAAGAACCATGTCCGCCACATGGTCGGCGGCCATGCGCCGCACGCCTGCAACAACGGCCTGCACGAGCTGATCTATCGCTTCGAGTTCCCGGAGCGGCCGGGCGCGCTGATGAATTTCCTGACCCAGATGAGCGCCGGCTGGAACATCAGCCTGTTCCATTACCGCAACCACGGTGCGGACTACGGCCGCGTGCTGGTCGGCATGCAGGTGCCGCCGGGCGAGATGGGCGAATTCCGGACTTTCCTGACGAATCTCGGCTACGCCCACTGGGACGAGAGCCAGAACCCGGCCTACAAGCTGTTCCTCGGCTAATCGCCAAAGCTGATAAGAATTTGACTTTTCCGTCTTTGGCCGCCCCGCCGCACCGCCTAGACTGTTGCCACCCGCTTCCGGAGATCCGCCCATGAAAATCGCCAACAACGTCACCGAACTGGTCGGCAACACGCCGCTGGTCAAGCTCAACCGCGTCACCGCCGGCGCCGGCGCCACCGTCGTCGCCAAGCTGGAGTTCTTCAACCCCGGCCACAGCGTCAAGGACCGCATCGCCGTCGCCATGCTTGACGCCGCCGTCGCCGCCGGCAAGATCGGCCCCGACACCGTCGTGCTCGAGCCGACCTCGGGCAACACCGGCATCGGCCTGGCCATGGTCTGCGCGGCGCGCGGTATCAAGTGCGCCTTCACGATGCCGGAAACCATGAGCCGTGAGCGCAAGCTGCTGCTGAAGGCCTACGGTGCCGAACTGATCCTGACCCCCGGCCCCGAAGGCATGGGCGGCGCCATCGCCAAGGCCAAGGCGCTGGCCGAGGCCGATGCCAAATACTTCATTCCGCAGCAGTTCGAGAACCCGGCCAACCCGGAAGTCCACCGCAACACCACGGCCGAGGAAGTCTGGCGCGACACCGACGGCCAGGTCGACATCTTCGTCGCCGGCGTCGGCACCGGCGGCACCGTGACCGGGGTCGGCGAAGTGCTGAAGGCGCGCAAGCCGGGCGTCAAGATCGTCGCCGTCGAACCCGACGCGTCGCCGGTGCTGTCCGGCGGCCAGAAGGGCCCGCACCCGATCCAGGGTATCGGCGCCGGCTTCGTGCCGGGCGTGCTCAACACCGCCATCTACGACGAAGTGATCCGCGTCGCCAACGACGACGCCTTCGCCACCGCCCGCCGCATGGCGACCGAAGAAGGCCTGCTGGTCGGCATCTCGTCCGGCGCCGCCACCTGGGCCGCGCTGGAACTGGCCAAGCGCCCGGAAAACGCCGGCAAGCTGATCGTCGTGGTCATCCCGTCCTTCGGCGAACGCTACCTGTCGACCGCGCTCTACCAGCACCTCGAAGTTTGAGCCTGTTCGACACGCCGCTCGAGCGGCGCGGCACCGATTCGGTCAAGTGGGGCAAGTACGCCGGCCGCGACATCCTGCCGCTGTGGGTCGCCGACATGGATTTCGCGGCGCCGCCGGCGCTGCTGGCTGCGCTGCACCGGCGGGTGGACGCCGGCGTGTTCGGCTACAGCCAGCCCTGGCCGTCGCTGACGGCGTCGGTGCTGACGCACCTGGCTGACGAATACGACTGGGCCATCGACGCCGACTGGATCGTCTGGCTGCCCGGTCTGGTCAGCGGCCTGAACATCGCCTGCCGCGCCATCGACGGCGACGTGCTGACGGCGACGCCGGTCTATCCGCCGTTCCTGTCGGCGCCACGCCTGTCCGGCCGGACGCTGAACCGGGTCGATCTGGTGCAGCGCGACGGCCATTGGCAGTGGGACCTGGCCGCGCTGGCGGCGGCCTGCACGCCGGCCAGCCGGCTCTTCCTGCTGTGCCATCCGCACAACCCGGTCGGCCGCTGCTGGCAACGCGACGAGTTGCAGGCGCTGGCCGACTTCGCCGCACAGCGCGACCTGATCGTCTGTTCCGACGAAATCCATTGCGGCCTGATTCTCGACGCCGACAGGCGCCACATCCCCTTCGCCAGTCTGTCGGCCGCTGCCGCGCGGCGCAGCATCACGCTGCTGGCCCCGTCCAAGACCTTCAACGTTCCCGGCCTGGGCTGCGCCCTGGCGGTCATTCCCGATGCCGGGCTGCGCCGGCGTTTCCGTCGGGCCATGAACGGCATCGTGCCGCACGTCAATGTCTTGGGCCTGGCCGCCTGCGAAGCCGCCTACCGCGACTGCGCCGACTGGCACCAGGAGCTGCTCGCCTATCTGGCCGGCAACCGCGACCGCGTGGTGGCGGCAGTCGCCGCTGCCGGTCGGGTGGCGATGAGCCCGGTCGAAGCCACCTATCTCGCCTGGATCGATGTCCGCGGCCTCGGCCTTGCCAACCCCGCCGCCCATTTCGAGGCGCATGGCCTGGGCCTGTCGGATGGCGCCGATTTCGGCGCCCCCGGCTGGCTGCGCCTCAATTTCGGCTGCCCGCGAACGACGCTGGACGAAGCGCTGCGCCGCTTCGGGGCGGCCTGCCGGGCGGCATGAACGGCTACGAGCTGACCGTCTGGGCGCTGCTGGTGGCCTTGGGCACCCAAGCCTTTGCCGCCGGCCTGGGCATCGAAGGCTGCCTGCTGCGCGGCCAGGCGCCGGCGCGCCGCCGCCTGTGGCTGGCGCTGGCCGGCGGTTCGCTGCTGCTCGCCCTGCACCACGGCTACACGCTGGAACTGGCCCTGCGCACCGGCCTGCACGACCTGCGCCAGGCGCTGCTGGCGGTCGCCGCCGCCATCTGCCTCGCACTCGCCACCGCCGCCCTCAGGCGGCAGCTGGCCTGAAGGCGCCGGCCTCGGTGACGATCCAGTCGAGGCGCTGGTCGTGCGCCTCGGGGTGGATGCTCGGCAGGCGGTTGATCTCGAAGCCGACGCCGACCGCCAGCGGGCGCGGGGCGAGGGCGGCCAGGGTGCGGTCGAAGTAGCCACCGCCGTAGCCCAGCCGGTAGCCGGCGGCATCGAAGCCGTTGAGCGGCAGCAGAATCAGGTCGGGCACCAGCCAGGCGCCGGCCGCCGGCGTCGGAATGCCGTAGCGGTCAGCCGCGAGCGGCGTGTCGTCGGCCCATTCACGGAAAGCCAGCGGCGCATCCTCGGCGAGCACCACCGGCAGGGCGGCGCGGCAGCCGGCCCGGCGCCACTGCGCGACGATCGCCCGGACATCCGGCTCGTGCTTGATCGGCCAGCAGAAGGCGAGCACCCGCGGCGGCGCAATGGCGGCCTGCAGATGGTCGACGATGCGCGCCGACAAAGCGGCGTGCTCGGCTTCGGCAAGCGCCGCCCGACGGGCCGTCATGTCCCGCCGCAACGCCCGTCGCCAGGCCGTGCTATGCTCGTTCGTCTTGCCCTGTGCCTCACCCATCCGCCGAATCTAACATGAAGTTGCAGCTTGTCCTCGCCGGCCTCGTCAGCCTCGTTCTCACCGTGTCCGCCGCCGCCCAGGAGACACGCGACGACATCTTCCTGGCCGCCCGCGAGGCCTTCCGCAACGGCGACCGGGTGCGCCTGGACAATGCCGCCGCCCGCATCGGCAACCACGAGCTGGCGCCCTACGTCGAGAACTACCAGTTGCGCATGCGCCTGGACGACGGCAACAGCGCGGCACTGCGCGCCTTTCTCGGCCGCCACGAGGGCAGTCACCTGGCCGAGCGCCTGCGCACCGACTGGATTCGCTGGCTGGGCAAGCGTTCCATGTGGCCTGAAGTGGAACGCGAATACCCGCAACTCATGGCACCGGAAGCCGACATCACCTGCCTCAGCCAGCAGGCCCGCCTGGCCCGCGGCGACCGCAGCGTGCTCGACGAGGTCGGCCGCCAGTGGCTGAGCCTGCTCGAACCGCCGGCCACCTGCCAACCGCTGTTCGATGCGCTGGTCTACGCGCAGCAGGTCGGCGTCGACGAAGTCTGGCAGCGGGCCCGCCGCCAGCTCGAAGCCAACCGCACCGGCCCGGCGCGCAGCACCCTGAACTATCTGCCGGACGGCGATGCGCCGGAAGGCCGCCGCTACGAACTGACCATCGCCGGGCCGCAGCGCCAGCTGGCCAGCCTGCCGGCCCACTGGCAGAACAGCCGGGCACAGCGCGAACTGGTGGCGATCGCCATCCAGCGCCTGGCCGTCGGCGACCCGCGCCAGGCCGCGACGGAACTGGAAAAAGTCCAGCGCCACCTGCAGGCCGGCGAGCGGGAATGGGCCTGGAGCCAGATCGCCCTGCAGGGCGCCCGCCGCCACCTGCCGGAAACGCTCGGCTGGTACGGCCGCGCCGGCACCACCCCGCTGTCCGAGGAAGGCGCTCAGTGGAAGGTCCGGGCGGCCCTGCACGAACTCGACTGGGGCAGTGTGCGCGATGCCATCCAGGCGATGCCGGCCGACCTGGCGGCGCGTCCGGAATGGGTGTACTGGCTCGGCCGGGCACTCAAGGCCGGCGGCCGGACCACCGAGGCCGATGCACTATTCACCCGCATCGCCGGCCAGGCCAGCTTCTACGGCAATCTGGCCGACGAGGAACTGGGCCGCAGCGTGATGCCGCCGCCGCGCGCCCGCGCGCCGTCGGCGGAGGAACTGCGCGAGGCCAACGGCAATACCGGACTGCGCCGGGCGCTGGCTTTCCTGCGCCTGGACATGCGCACCGAAGGCGTGCGCGAGTGGAACTGGGCCTTGCGCGGCATGAGCGACCGGCAGTTGCTGGCCGCCGCCGAACTGGCCCGGCGCAACCAGATCTGGGACCGCGCCATCAACACCGCCGACCGCACCCGCGACGAGCACGACTACACGCTGCGCTTCCTCGCCCCCTACGACGAGCAGGTGCGCCCGGCCGCCCGCAATCAGACGCTCGACGATGCCTGGGTCTATGGCCTGATGCGCCAGGAAAGCCGCTTCATCACCAGCGCCAAGTCCAATGTCGGTGCCTCCGGCCTGATGCAATTGATGCCGGCCACCGCCAAGTGGGTCGCCAAGAAAGTCGGCCTGCGTGACTTCCACCAGGGCAAGGTGCACGACACTGAAACCAATGTGCTGCTTGGCACCACCTACATGCGCCTGGTCATGGAAAATCTCGACAATCACCCGGTGCTCGCCTCCGCCGCCTACAACGCCGGCCCCGGCCGGGCCAAGAAATGGCGCGCCGACCGCCCGCTGGAAGGCGCCATCTACGCCGAAACCATCCCGTTCAGCGAGACCCGCGACTATGTCAAGAAAGTGATGAGCAACGCCGTCTACTACTCGGCGCTGTTCAACGGCAAGCCGGATTCCCTGAAAGCGCGCCTCGGCGTCGTCGGTCCGCGTAACAGCGACACCCCCAAAGACGCGGATTTGCCCTAGTATTCACGACTTGCCTTTTGCGCTAGCCAACCATGGTTTACAAAACCTCCAGTTCGTCGCCCGCCGCGCCGGTGCCTGACGATGCCTTTGCCATTCTGCGTGATTGCCGGACCTTCTACCTGAAACAACTCGGCCAGCTGCTGCAGGAAGCCGAGCCGGTCTCGGCCAAGGCGGTCGAGGTTTTCCGACAGGCGGTCGGCGGCTATTTCGATGAAATGGTCGCCGGTGCCCGACGCAGTGGTTTCGAAGGGGCGAAGGGATTGACCGCCTCGCGCATTTCCCTGGTCAAGGAACACGATCTCGAACT
>DASUZG010000174.1:0-2632 GCA_036376995.1 Azonexus sp.
GAGCGGCTGATGCCGGCGACGCCGAGCTTTTCGAGCGCCTCGCAGGTGCTGGCAAAGGTCTCGCCCTTGTTCACCCTGGCCAGCACGGTGTCGTCGCCCGATTCGGCGCCGACATAGACCATGGACAGGCCGGCGGCGGCCAGTTCGTTGATTTCGCTTTGCGATTTCTTGCGCAAATTGCGCGGCAGACAGTAGCTGGAGATGCGCCGCACCGCCGGCAGATGCGTGCGGATGGCGTCGAGGATCGTCAGCAGGCGGCGGGTCGGCAGTACCAGCGCATCACCGTCGGCGAGGAAGACGCGGCGGATGCGGTCGCCGTACAGTTCGCCGGTCCGGCGCAGGCTATCGACGATTTCGTCTTCCTCGCGGGCGCGGAATTTCTTTTGCGGCGCGGTGTACATCTCGCAAAACGTGCAGTGATTCCACGAGCAGCCATCGGTGACCGGCAGGATCAGCGATTCGGCCTCGCTCGGCGGGCGGAACACCGGCTCGACGTAGCGGATCGGGATCATGGCGCGGCGCCGACCTTGGCCAGGAAGGCGGCCGGCGCCGCGGTCGGCTTCCTCGCCGTGTAGTCGAAAAACATGATGCCGTGCTTGCCGCGCGCCACTTCGCGGCCGCTGGCCTTGTCGGCGAGGCGCCAGACCAGATCGCAGCCGTATTTGTTGAAGTCGTTGGCCGCCATCTCGATGACCATCGTCTCGCCGTGGAAGGCCTCCGCCCGGTACTGCACGGCGGCATCGGCGACGATGATGCCGACGCCCTCGACATCGAGCTCGCTGTAGCCGAGCGCCTTGAAGAAGCGCACGCGGGCTTCGGACACCAGCGAAAGCAGCGCCGAGTTGTCGAGGTGATTGCCGTAGTTGATGTGATTGATGTAGATGGGCACTTCGGTGGCGAAGGCGAAGCGTTCGGGCAGGTCGATCTTGATCCGGGGCATGGCGGTGCTCGGTGGGCAAAAAACCGATTCTACGGGCTGGCCCGCGGCCGGCGGTAGAATCTTCCCATCCCCCCAGGAGGAATGCCCATGAAACCCATCGACCACGGCAAGCTCGACAAGATCGTCGCCGATGCCCGCAAGGCTGCCGACGCCCGCGCCGAGGGCTACCGCGAGAAGGCGCTGAAAATCTACCCGTGGATCTGCGGCCGCTGCGCCCGCGAATTCACCGTCGCCAACCTGCGCGAACTGACCGTGCACCACCGCGACCACAACCACGACAACAACCCGCCGGACGGCAGCAACTGGGAACTGCTCTGCCTTTACTGCCACGACAACGAGCACCAAAAGCAGATCGAGGCCGACCGCGGCTACACCGACACGCGCAGCGGCCGCGGCGGCGGCGCCACGCACAATCCCTTCGCCGCGCTGCAGGGGTTGTTGAAGGACAAGAAGTGAGCGAGCAGCATCGCTTCACCGTCGCCACGCCCGGCCGCGGCAGCAGCGAAATCACCGCCGACATCGCCGCCCTGGTTGCCGCCAGCGCCCTGCCCTGCGGCGTCGTCCATGTCTTCGTCCGCCACACCAGCTGCAGCCTGGGCATCACCGAAAACGCCGACCCGGACGTGCGCCGCGACCTGGAAACGCTATTGCGGCGCTGGGCGCCCGATGGCGACCCGGCCTACCGCCACGACCTCGAAGGCGACGACGACATGGCCGCCCACGCCCGTTCGCTGCTGACCGGCACCTCGGTCAGCGTGCCCTTCGCCGACGGCCGGCTGCTGCTCGGCACCTGGCAGGGCATCTACCTGTTCGAGCACCGCACGCAGGGACACCGGCGCGAGATCGTCGTCACGTTGAGCGGCTGAGCGTATCGGCCGCTCAGGCCGACAGCGGCAGCGCGATGGAAAATTCGGTGCCGAGTTCGCCCGTGCCGAGCGCAATGCTGCCGCCGTGGGCGGCGACGATGGAACGGGTGATGGCCAGGCCGAGGCCGCTGCCTTCGGTGGCTGGATCGACGCGGACGAAGCGCTCGAAAATGCGCGCCGCCGCCGCGGGCGGAATCGGCGGCCCGGAGTTGCCGATGCGGATCACCGCCTGCCCCGCCGCCTGTTCGATGCGGACGACGATGCGGCCCCCTTCCGGCGTGTGGTGGATGGCGTTGACCAGCACGTTGCCCAGCGCCCGCTCCAGCATCAGCGCATCGCCCGGCACCGTCAGCGGCTCGGCCAGCAGGCGCAGCTCGACGTTTTCGGCGAGGAGCAGGCCGTAGAACTCGAACAGGCGCTCGCACAGGGGCCGCAGCTCGACCGTGCCGCGCTGGGGCATGACCAGCCCGTGATCGGCCTTGGCCAGGAACAGCATGTCGCCGATGATGCGCGACAGGCGCTCGTACTCCTCCAGGCTGGAGGCCAGCAGTTCGCGGTACTCCTCGACATCGCGCGCCTTGCCCAGCGATACCTCGGTCTGCATGCGCAGGCTGTGGATCGGCGTGCGCAGCTCGTGGGCGATATCGGCCGCGTAGTCGGAAAGACGGGCGAACGATTCCTCCAGCCGGCCGAGCATGGCGTTGAAGGCATGCACCAGTTCGCCCAGTTCCGGCGGCACGTCCTGCTCCGGCATGCGCTCGGCCAGGCGGCCGGCGGAAATGCGCCCGGCCGCCTGGGCGATGGCACGCACCGGGCGCATGCCGCG
>DASUZG010000175.1:0-2372 GCA_036376995.1 Azonexus sp.
CTCGTTCTGGCAGACCAGGCAGCGCAGTTCCTTGGACAGCGCCTGCAGGCGCTTCTCGGCGACCGGGTCGGCGGCCAGCGCGGCTTCCTTGGCGGCCGAGGCATGCACCCCGGTCGAGACCAGGCAGAGCGCGAGAATCAGAGCACGGGCGATCATTTGCCGAGTTCCGCCAGGAGCGGCATGATCTTCTTGGCCAGCACGTCCGGGCTGATCGGCCCGGTGTGCTTCATGCGGATGATGCCGTCCTTGTCGATGACGTAGGTTTCCGGCACGCCGTAGACGCCGAAGTCGATGCCGACGCGGCCGTCGATGTCCATCGCGGTCAGCCGGTACGGGTCGCCGTGGTCCTTCAGCCAGCCGCTGGCGCGCTGCAGCGCGAGCTTTTGTTCCTCGTCGGCGCCGAGCTTGCTCATGTCGAAGCCGCCATCGCCGCGCACTTCCTTGTAGTTGAGGCCGATCAGCGGCACGTCCACCTTCTTCGAGAATTCGACCAACACCGGGTGCTCCTGACGGCAGGAGACGCACCACGAGGCCCAGACGTTGAGCAGCCACGGCTTGCCGCGCAGTTCCTCGGGGCCGAAGGTCTTGTCCGGCGTGGCCAGCACCGCCAGCTTGAAGGCCGGCACCGGCTTGCCGACCAGCGGCGAGGGAATGTCGCGCGGATTCAGGCCGAGACCGACGGCGAGCAGGATGACGAGGGCGGCGAAGGCGCCGAGGATCCAGTAGTAGCGGTTCATGCGTGTTGGCTTCCGGCAGGCAGGGTGGCGGCGCTTCGCGCCTTGATGCGGTAACGGCGGTCGAGCATGGCGAGAAGGCCGCCGAGCGCCATCAGCACGCAGCCGCCCCAGATCCAGTCAACGAAGGGCTTGTAATAGACGCGCACGGCCCAGGCGCCTTCCGGCTTGTCGCGCTCGATCGGCTCGCCGAGCGAGACATAGACGTCGCGCCACAGGCCGGCGTCGATCGAGGCTTCGGTCATCGGCATCGCCGACGAGAAGTAATTGCGCTTCTCCGGATTCATCTTGCGCAGGAAGCGGCCGTCCTTGGAGAGGTCGAACTGGCCCTGGGCGGCAATGTAGTTCGGGCCCTTGACTTCATGCACGCCGAGGAAGGTGAAGGTGTAGCCGGAGACGGTCACCGCTTCGCCGGCTTCCATCTTGACGTCCTTCTCCTCCTCGAAGCTCATCACCATCGTGACGCCGACGACGAACACGGCGATGCCGAGGTGGGCCAGGTGCATGCCGACGAAACTGCGCGGCTGGCGCAGCGCGGCGCGGGCGAACGAGCCTTCGCCGCGGGTCTGGCGCACGCGGTCGATGAAATTGATGGCGGCGGTGAGCATGATCCAGGCGGCCAGCAGCAGGCCGAGGGCGGCCAGCGTGCTCCAGCGGCCGTACAGCAGCGGCACGGCGACGGCGACCAGCAGGCCGACGACGAAGGCCCAGCGCACGGTGCGCAGGATTTCCGGCAGCGCCGCTTCCTTCCAGCGGGCGAACGGCGCCAGGCCCATCAGGAACAGCACCGGGCTCATCACCGGCACGAACACCGCGTTGAAGTACGGTGGGCCGACCGAGATCTTGCCGATGCCCAGCGCATCGACCAGCAGCGGGTACAGCGTGCCGAGCAGCACCGTCGAGCAGGCGACGACCAGCAGCACGTTGTTGGTGAGCAGCGCCGATTCGCGCGAGATCAGGCCGAAGCGCCCGCCCAGGCCGACGGTCGGCGCGCGCCAGGCGAACAGCGCCAGCGACGAGCCGATCACCGCAATCAGGAAGATCAGGATGAAGATGCCGCGCGTCGGGTCGGTGGCGAACGCATGCACCGACGTCAGCACGCCGGAGCGGACCAGGAAGGTGCCGAGCAGCGACAGCGAGAAGGCCGAGATGGCGAGCAGCACGGTCCAGTTCTTGAAGCTGCCGCGCTTTTCGGTGACCGCCAGCGAGTGGATCAGCGCCGTGCCGACCAGCCAGGGCATGAAGGAGGCGTTCTCGACCGGGTCCCAGAACCACCAGCCGCCCCAGCCGAGTTCGTAATAGGCCCACCACGAGCCCATGGCGATGCCCAGCGTCAGGAAAATCCAGGCCGCCGTCGTCCACGGCCGCGACCAGCGCGCCCAGGCGGCATCCAGCTGGCCGGACAGCAGCGCGGCGATGGCGAAGGCGAAGGCCACCGAGAAGCCGACATAGCCCATGTACAGCAGCGGCGGGTGGATGATCAGGCCCGGGTCCTGCAGCAGCGGGTTCAGGTCGCGGCCGTCGAGCGCCGGCGGCAGCGTGCGCGCGAACGGATTCGACGACGTCAGCAGGAACAGCAGGAAGCCGGCGCTCACGAACCCGAGCAGCGCCAGCACGCGCGCCACCAGTGCGTCGGGC
>DASUZG010000176.1:0-2957 GCA_036376995.1 Azonexus sp.
GGAAGAATCCGCTGGCCGGCATCGAGTTCCAGCGCTACTGGGAAAGCCGCGCCTTCGTCGCCGGCGGCAGCAGCTACGACGCGCCGGCCCAGCGCGTCGGCGATTTTCTCGCCGGCCGGCCGTCGACTGCGCTCGGTGCCGTCGATCCCTCCTACCAGCCGGGCGTGCACATGACCGATCTGTCGACCTGCGCCCCGGACTACGTGATCGACGCGCTGCGCGAAGCCATTCCCGCCTTCGACCGGCAGATCAAGGGCTTCGCCATGGCCGACGCGGTACTGACCGGCGTCGAGTCGCGCACTTCGTCGCCGATCCGCATCAAGCGCGGCGACGACTTCCAGAGCCTCAACACCCGCGGCCTCTACCCGGCCGGCGAAGGCGCCGGTTACGCCGGCGGCATCCTGTCGGCCGGCGTCGACGGCATCAAGGTGGCAGAGGCCGTAGCCCTGGCCATCACCGGCCAGGACCGACCCGCCGCCTGAACCACGGCCGCCTAGCGCGGCCCGCCGAACTCGTCGGCCAGGCGGTCGTAATGGGCGTGCGCCTCCGTTTCAAGTGAGGCCGCGGCCCGCCATTCGGCGAGCGCCGGGTGGGCGAGCACCGTATCGCGGTAGGCGGCGGCGACATCCGGCAGCGGCACGTTGTAGCTGTCGAAGCGGCAGGCTACCGGCGCGAACATCGCATCGGCCACCGAGAAAGCGCCGAACAGCCACGGCCCGTCGCCGCTGGCGAACTGGGTGCGGGCCTCGCCCCAAATTTCCACCACGCGGTCGATGTCGCGCTGCACTTCCGGGCTGGCCGGGCGCCCCTTCAGTTTCAGTTTGAGGTTCATCGGCATGGCGCTGCGCAGGTGGGTGAAGCCGCTGTGCATTTCGGCGCAGATGCTGCGCGCCCGGGCGCGGCAGCGGGCATCGGCCGGCCACATGGCCGGCTGGCGCTCGGCCAGCGTCTCGGCGATGGCCAGGCTATCCCAGACCTGGAAGCCGTTCTCGTGCAGGCAGGGCACGCGGGCGTTGCCGGCGATCGGCTTGAGCGCCGGGTTGTAGTCGCGGCCGGCGACCGACACCAGATGCTCGCGGAACGGGATGCCGAAGTGCTTCATCAGCAGCCACGGGCGCAGCGACCAGGACGAATAGTTCTTGTTGCCGAGGTACAGGTCGAACATGGATGAGCCTCCTCCACACGGTTGTCGCCGGCGCCACCGCCGACCAGGGGCCCATGATGCAAGCCTGTGCGGCGCTGGGCAACATTGTTTGCGGCGACTGAGAATCATTTGTCGCCAAATCTGTCAAAAAGGAATTACGACTTCTGACGTGGTGTCGGCATGCCTGCCACCCTCTTCTTGCCGTGGAGCCTGTGATGACTGCCGAGTCTGCCGAGACGCCCTCCGCGCCACCCCGTCCGTCGTGTCCGGTGATGCCGGCCCTGGCCGGCGGGCCGCAGCTCGGGGAGGACAGTTTCCGCCGGGTCGTCGAATGGGCGCCGAGCGCCATGGTGATGATCGACACCGACGGCATCATGGTGCTGGTCAATGCGCAGACTGAGCGGATGTTCGATTACGGCCGCGAGGCACTGATAGGCCAGTCGGTCGAGATGCTGGTGCCGGAGCGGCTGCGCCACCACCACCGGGGTTTTCGCGCCGGCTATTTCAGCGATCCGCAGCCGCGACCGATGGGCATCGGCCGCGATCTGGCCGGCTGCCGTTCCGACGGCAGCGAGTTTCCGATCGAGATCGGCCTCAATCCGATCGCCACCGAAGCGGGCACCATGGTGCTCGCCTCGATCATCGACATCACCGAGCGCCAGCGCGCCCAGCAGCGGCTGGAAGATGCATTGCGCGAAAAGACCGTGCTGCTCAACGAGGTCCATCACCGGGTCAAGAACAACCTGCAGGTCATCACCAGCCTGCTCAACCTGCAGGCCGACTACGCGACCGACGTGCGTGTGCGGGCTATCCTGGCCGAGAGCTGCAGCCGGGTCAAGGCGATGGCGCTGACCCACCAGTTGCTCTACGAGCGCAAGGATTTCTCGCGCCTGCATCTGGGCGACTACCTGGAGCGCCTGGTGCAGTCGATCCGCGCCAGCTACCGCGGCATCGGCAACCGCATCGCGCTGCGCCTGTCGCTGCCGGGCAACGACGTGCCGCTCGATCTCGAACGGGCCATTCCCTGCGGCCTGCTGATCAACGAACTGGTCACCAATTCCTACAAGCACGCCTTCCCCGAGGAACGCCACGGCGAAATCGTCATCGAAGTAAAGGAAGACGACGCCGATCAGATCTGCCTCGTCGTCGCCGACGACGGCGTCGGCCTGCCGGCGCAGGCCGATCTCGCTCACAGCACGTCGCTCGGCCTGCAGTTGGTCCAGTTGTTCGTGGAACAGTTGCACGGCACCACCAGCATCAGCCGCGAGGGCGGCGCCCGCTATGCCATCAGCTTCCCCCGTTCCAACTGCAAGGAGAACCCATGACGGCCCGACTACCGGTCAATCTGATGCTGGTCGAGGATGAACGCATCGTCGCCTTCGACCTGAAACGGCAACTCCAGGGTTTCGGCTACCAGGTCGGCAGCGTGCTCGCCAGCGGCCAGCAGGCCATCGACAAGGTCGGCGAGGAAAAGCCCGACCTGGTGCTGATGGACATCCACCTCGAAGGCAGCATCGACGGCATCGAGGCGGCCGCCGCCATCCGCGCCCGGCACCAGATCCCGGTCGTGTTCCTGACCGCCTATGCCGAGGACGATACGCTGCGCCGCGCCCTCGACAGCCGGCCCTTCGGCTATCTGATCAAGCCCTGCGAAGGGCGCGAACTGCACGCTACGATCCAGATGGCCCTGGCCCGGCGCGAGGACGAAGTGGCCGTCGAGCAGAGCGAGGAGCGCCTGAAGCTGGCGCTCGACGCCGCCTCGCTCGGCGTCCTCGAATGGAATGCCGCCTCCAACCGCCTGAAGGGCGACACC
>DASUZG010000177.1:0-9717 GCA_036376995.1 Azonexus sp.
CCGGGCCGCCGGTACCCTGCTGTGGCTGGGCCACAGCCGCAGCGGCCTGACGGCGGTGCTGCAACTGGCGGCGGCGGCCAGCGGCGGGCGGCTGCACGCGGCCGGCGCCGACGGCCGCCTGCTCGGCGCGCTGCGCATCGCGTCGCTGCGCTGGGACGACGGCGAGCTGCAGATTGACGCCGAGCAGGTCCAGCTCGACTGGTCGCCGGCGGCCTTGCTGCAGGGCCGCCTGCAGATCGCCGCGCTGAGCGCCGAACGCCTGCAGATCGTCAGCCAGCCCGGCGGCCCGCCGCTGCCGCCGCCGACCGAGCTGCGCCTGCCGCTGGCCGTCGCCATCGAGCGCCTGGCGGTCGCCACGCTGGCCTACGGCAACCTGTTCCGCGCCGACGATCTCGGAGCCGGCTTCGCCAGCGACGGCCGCCACCATCGCCTGAGCGACGTGCACGCCGCCAGCGGCGACCTGCGCCTGCGCGGCGAAGCGGCACTCGACGGCGCCGCGCCGCTGCCGCTGAGCCTGCGTGCCGAGATTGCCAGCGAACTGGCCGGCCGGCCGCTGGCCGTCGACCTGCAGGGCTCCGGCCCGCTGACGCGCCTGGCGCTGACCGCCACCGGCCGGCAAGGCGTCGACGGCAATGCCGAAGTGCTGCTCACGCCGTTCGCCCCGGCGGCCTTCGCCAGCGCCCGGCTGAGCTTGCGCGAGCTCGATCCGGCCGCCTGGCAGCGCGGCGCGCCGCACGCCCGCATCGACCTGAGCGCCGAACTGGCGCCGGCCGGCGATGGCGTCGGCGGCCATTTCGCCCTCGTCAACCGCCAGCCCGGCCCCATCGACCGCCAGCGCCTGCCGCTGGCCAGCCTGCGCGGGCAGCTCGACTGGCAGGGGGCCGATGCCCGCCTCGGCGAACTCGATGCCCGCCTGGCCGGGGCCGGCAGCCTGACTGGCAACGGCCTGTGGCAGGACGGCCGCCTGCGCCTCGAACTGCGCGCGGCCCGGCTCGACGCGGCGCAGCTGGTGTCGACGCTGCGCCCCACCCGCCTGGCCGGCCCGCTCACCGCGACCATCGCCGCCAACCGGCAGGACCTCGAGATCGATCTCAGGGACGAGCGTTTCGCGCTGAGCGCCGCAGCCAGCCGCAGCGGCGCCGACCTCGAGCTGCCCCGCATCGAACTGACGGCCGGCCCGGCCCGCCTGGCGCTCAGCGGCCGGCTGGCGCTCGGCGGCGAGATGGCCTTTGCCGCCAGCGGCGAGATCAGCCGCTTCGACCCGAGCCTGTTCGCCCGCCTGCCGGCCGCCCGCATCAACGCGAGCCTCGCCGCCAGCGGCACGCTGCGGCCGCAGCCGCGCCTCGACGGCCGCTTCGTGCTGGCCGACAGCCAGCTGGCCGGCCAGCCGCTGCACGGCGCCGGCCGGCTGCAACTCGACTGGCCGCGCGTGCCGCTGGCCGACATCCACCTGGCCGCCGGCGCCAACACGCTGCAGGTCGCGGGCGCCTTCGGCCGCCCCGGCGAACGCCTGAGCATCGTCGTCGCCGCCCCCGAACTCGCCCCCTACGGCCTGGACGGCAGCCTCGACGGCCGGCTCGACCTGGGCGGCAGCCCCGCCCGGCCGGAACTACAACTGGCGCTGCACAGCCCGCGCCTCGGCCGCCCCGGCCTCGCCCGCCTGCACGACTTGAAGCTGCAGGGCAGTGGCAGCGGCAGTCCGGCCGCGCCGCTGCAGCTCGACCTGGCCATCGGCCGCGTCGACGGCGACGGCCGCCCGAACCTGCTGCGCCAGCTGCAGCTGCAGGTCGCCGGCAGCCGCCAGGCGCACCGCCTGCAGGCGCGCGGCGAACTGGCCGGGCGCAGCCAGTTCGCGCTCGCCGCCGACGGCGGGCTGGCGGACGAGGCCGACGGCCTGCGCTGGCGCGGCACGCTGCGCGAAGCCCGCTTGAGCGACGCCGAGCCGGCGCGCAACCTGCGCCTGCTCGCCCCGGCGCCGCTGCTGCTGGCCGGCAACGCCTGGACCTTCGGCCCGGCCCGGCTGGCCGGCGAGCCGCTCGACTGGCGCGCCACCGTCTTCGCCAGCGCCGAGCGCCGCCGCCTGCAGGCCGGGCTCGATGCCGACGGCTCACGCATCGGCCGCCTCGCTGCCCGCCTCGAGGCCGGGCTGCACGATGCCTGGTCGCTCGACCGCGGCGCCGACTGGCGCGGCACGCTCGATGCCGAGATCGCCGACCTCGGCTGGCTGGGCGAACTGATCGGCGAAGGCTGGCAGAGCGCCGGCCGCCTCGGCGGCCAGCTGCGCCTGGCCGGCACGCCGGCCCGGCCGCAGGCCAGCGGCCGCTTCCAGGGCGAGCGGCTGGTGCTGCGCCAGCAGCTGCAGGGCCTGCACCTGGCCCACGGCGAACTCGACCTCGAGCTTGCCGGGCAGCGCCTGCGCCTGCACCAGCTGCGCTTCGACAGCCTGCTGCAGGCGCCGCCGCGGGCCTTGCGCGCCGGCGCCCGCGACGATCTGGCGGCGCTGACGCGGCAGCCGGGGAAGCTCGAACTGAACGGCGAACTGGCCTTCGATCGGGCCGCCGGCAGCGAACGCGGCGAACTGGAATTCCGCCTCGAACGCCTCGGCGCGTTCCAGCTGCCCGAGCAGTGGCTGCTGCTCTCCGGCAACGGCCGCCTCGGCTGGGACGGCGAACGCTTCGCCGCCGCCGGCCAGCTCGCGGTCGATGCCGGCTACTGGCAACTGGGGCCGAGCGGCCTGCCCCGCCTGTCCGACGACGTCGTGCTGCGCCATACCGGCGCCACGCCGGCCAGCCGGCCGGCGCTCGATCTCGATTTCGCCATCGATCTCGGCCGCCAGTTCCTGTTCGTCGGCGCCGGCCTCTCCAGCCGCCTGGCCGGCGAGCTGCGCCTGCGCGCCAGCGGCCGCGACCTGCCGCGCGCCAGCGGCAGCGTCCGCCTGCGCGACGGCCGCTTCGAGGCCTACGGCCAGCAGCTGACGATCGAGCGCGGCCTGCTGACCTTCCAGGGCCTGCTCGACAACCCGGCGCTCGACGTGCTGGCGGTGCGCAAGGGCCTGGCCGTCGAAGCCGGGGTCCAGGTCGGCGGCACCGCCCAGCGGCCGGTGATCCGCCTGGTCTCCGATCCCGAGCTGCCGGATGCCGAAAAGCTCACCTGGCTGGTTCTCGGCCACGGCCCCGAGGCAGTCGGCGCCGGCGATGCAAGCGTGCTGCTGTCGGCGGCCGGCGGCCTGCTCGGCAACAACGCCGGCAAGCTGACCGGGCAGCTGAAAACGCTGTTCGGCCTCGACGAGCTGGCCGTCCGCCAGGGCGAACTGGGCACCGCCGGCAGCCGTCCGGGCGGCAGCCGCATCGCCGGCAGCACGGTCGACACCACGGCCAGCACCGGCAGCCAGATTCTCAGCATCGGCCGCCGCCTCGGCAGCAACGCCGTGCTCTCCTACGAGCAGGCGCTGGGCCGGGCCGACAGCGTCGTCAAGCTGACCGTGAACCTCAACCGCCAGGTGGCGCTGGTCGGCCGCGCCGGCAGCGACAACGCGCTGGACATCTTCTACACGCTGGCTTTCGGCCGCCCGCCGGCACCCCGCGAACGCGGCGAATGAGGCCCGGCGAATGGCAAGCACATATGACGGAAGTCGTGGCACACTAGCAGACTAAAAAGCGGCATATAGACCGCCAGCATCCAGACACCGGGGGAGAGATCATGGATAGCGACAACGCGGTTCGACATCCGCACGACAGGATGTTTGCCGTCAAACTGATGCAGCATCTGGTGGTGCCGACCTTCGTGCTCGACCACGAATGCCGCGTGCTGGTCTGGAACCGCGCCTGCGAGCGCCTGACCGGGGTGTTCGCCGCCGAGGTGATAGGCACCCGCAACCACTGGCAGGCCTTCTATTCCGAACCGCGGCTGTGCCTCGCCGACGTGCTGGCGCAGGGCCGCGCCGACGAGCTGGCGACGCTGTACCCGTTCCACACCGAGCCCTCCGAATTCGGCCTGGGCGTGCGCGCCGAGAACTGGTGCATCATGCCGCGCGTCGGCGAGCGGCTGTACCTGACCATCGACGCCGGCCCGATCTACGCCGAGGACGGCCAGCTGATCGCCGTCGTCGAGACGCTGCGCGACATGACCGAGCACAAGAAGGCGCAGCTGGCGCTGCAACAGCTGGCCACCGTCGATTGCCTGACCGGCGTCGCCAACCGCCGCAGCTTCGACGAGAAGCTGCACAGCGAATGGAACCGCGCCCGGCGCCAGCACGATCCGCTGTCGCTGATCATGATCGACGTCGATTACTTCAAGCCGTACAACGACCTCTACGGCCACCAGCGCGGCGACGAGTGCCTCAAGGCCTTCTCCGCCATCCTGCAGGGCCAGGCCTTCCGCGCCGGCGACCTGACTGCCCGCTACGGCGGCGAGGAATTCGCCATCGTCCTGCCCAACACCACCCTCGCCGGCGCCCGCGAAGTCGCCGAGCGCATCCGCCAGAGCATCGAGCAGGCCGACCTGCCGCATGCCGGCAGCGCCACCTCGACCCGCATCACCGCCAGCATGGGCGTCGCCGCGCTGGTGCCCGGCCACGGCAGCCATGCCGGCACGCTGGTGGCGCTGGCCGACCAGGCCCTGTACGCCGCCAAGCGCAGCGGCCGCAACCGGGTCTGCGTGGCCGAAGCGGAAACGGCCCTGCCGGCCTGAGGCCGGCGCCGCTCAGGCGCCGTGCTGCTGCGGCCGGTGCAGGCGCGGCCGCAGCCAGGCGATGAGGTCGTCGACGTAGGTGAAGACGACCGGGATCACCAGGAGGCTCAAGAAGGTCGAGGTGATCAGGCCGCCGATGACGACGATCGCCATCGGCGCCCGGAAGCTCGGATCGGTGCCGATGCCGAGCGCGATCGGCATCATCCCGGCACCCATCGCGATGGTGGTCATGACGATCGGCCGGGCCCGCTTGCGGCAGGCGTCGAGCAGCGCGTGCCAGCGGTCCAGGCCGTGCTCGCGGCGGGCGAGGATGACGTAGTCGATGAGCAGGATCGAGTTCTTGGTGGCGATGCCCATCAGCATGATCAGGCCGATCATCGACGGCATCGACAGCGCCTGCTGGCTGACGAACAGCGCCAGGAAGGCGCCCGGCACCGACAGCACCAGCGCCGCCAGGATCGTCGCCGGCTGGACGAAATCCTTGAACAGCAGCACCAGCACGATATAGATGCAGAGCACGCCGGTGGCCATGGCCAGGCCGAAGCTGGCGAACAGTTCGCCCATCGCCTCGGCGTCGCCGACCGTGCTCTGGATGATGCCGGGCGGCAGGTTGGCCAGGCTCGGCAGCGCCAGCGCCCGCTTCTCGACGTCGCCAAGCGCCTGGCCGTTCAGCTCGATCTCGAAGTTGATGTTGCGCAGGCGGTCGTAGCGGTCGATCTCGGCCGGCCCGCCGGCGATGCCCAGGCGGGCGACGCTGGCGATCATCACCGGGCCGTGCGTGCCCGGCACGGTGAGGCGTTCGAGCAGCGCCAGGTCCTGGCGCGCGGCCGGCGGCAGCTTGACGACGATCGGCACCTGGCGCTGCGCCAGGTTCAGCTTGGCCAGGCTCTGGTCGTAGTCGCCGGCAGTGGCGATGCGCAGCGTGTCGGCGATCGCCGCCGAGGTCACGCCGAGGTCGGCCATGCGGGCGAAATCCGGGGTCACCACCAGTTCCGGGCGAACCAGGCTGGCCGTGGTGGTGACGTTGCCGATGCCTGGAATGGCGCGCAGCTCGCGCTCGACCTGGCGGGCGTGGCTGGCCAGCAAGGGGCCGTTCTCGCTGGCCAGCACCAGCACGTACTTTTCGTTGGAGCCGCCGAAGCCGACCTTGACCTGGACGCCGGGCAGCACCGCCAGGCGTTCGCGCAGTTCGCGCTCGATATCCTGCTTGGTGGTGCCGCGGCGTTCCTTGCGCGGCGTCAGGTTCAGCGTCAGCGTCGCCTTGCGCACCTCGGCCGCGCCGCGCGGGGCGAACGGGTCGCTGCCGGCGGCACCGCCGCCGATGGCGGTATAGACCATCTTCACCTGCGGATGGGCGGCGACGATCGTGCGCGCCCGCTCGGCCGTAGCCAGGCTTTCGCCGAAGGTGCTGCCGGGCGCCAGCGACAGGTACACCTGCGTCTGCGACAGGTCGTCGGGCGGCAGGAAGCCGGTCGGCAACAGCGGCACCAGCGCAAAGGAGCCGACGAAGAAGCCGCCGGCGGCGAGCAGCGTCAGCACCCGGTGCTTCAGGCACCAGGCCGCCCAGCCGGCATAGACTTCCAGCCAGCGCGGTTCGGCGTGTTCCTTTTTCGGCGGCTTCAACAGGTAGGCAGCCATCATCGGCGTCAGCATGCGGGCGACGACCAGCGAGAAGAACCCGGCGATCGCCGCGGTCCACCCGAACTGCACGAAGAACTTGCCGGCCACGCCGCTCATGAAGGCGGTCGGCAGGAACACCGCGATCAGCGTGAAAGTGGTGGCGATCACCGCCAGGCCGATTTCGTCGGCCGCCTCCATGGCCGCCTGGAACGGCGTCTTGCCCAGGCGCAGGTGGCGCATGATGTTCTCGATCTCGACGATGGCGTCGTCGACCAGGATGCCGACCACCAGCGACATCGACAGCAGCGTCACCACGTTGAGCGTGAAACCCATCAGGTACATCACCGCGAAGGCCGGGATGATCGACAGCGGCAGCGCGGTGGCGGCGATAAAGGTGGCCCGGCCGTCGCGCAGGAAGAGCCAGACGACCAGCACGGCCAGGATGGCACCTTCGATCAGCAGGGCCATCGAGCCGTCGAAGTTCTCCTGCACCGGATCGACGAAATTGAAGGCTTCGGTGATCGCGATGTCGGGATGCTCGGCCTGCAGCTTGGCCAGCCGGGCACGCACGTTATCCGCCAGCTCGACTTCGCCGGCGCCGCGGCTGCGGGTGATCTCGAAGCCGACCACCGGCGCACCGTTGAGCAGCGCCGCCGAGCGCCGTTCGCCGACGGTGTCGCTGACGGTCGCCACCTGATCGAGGCGGATGCGCCGGCCGTCGGCCAGCACGATGTCCATGGCCGCCAGTTCGGCGGCGCTCTGCACGGTGCCGATGGTGCGCACCGACTGCTCGATGCCGCCGATGTCGGCACGCCCGCCCGAGGCTTCCTGCTGGGTCTGGCGCAACTGCCGGGAAATCTCGGCGGCGGTGGCCCGCAGCGACAGCAGGCGGGCCGGGTCGAGCTCGATGCGGATCTCGCGGCTGACGCCGCCGACGCGGGCCACGGCGCCGACGCCATTGACGCTCAGGATGGCCTTGGTCACCGTGTTGTCGACGAACCACGACAGCGCCTCGTCGTCCATCCGTGACGACGCCACGGTGTAGGTCAGGATCGGCGAGCCGGCGACATCGACGCGGCTGATCACCGGGTCCTTCAGGTCGCCCGGCAGGTCGGCGCGGATCCGCGACAGCGCGTCGCGGACGTCGTCGACCGCTTCCTGCGTCGGCTTTTCCAGGCGGAATTCGACGGTGACGACGACGCTGCCGTCCTGCACCTTGGTGTAGATGTGCTTGACCGCCTGCAGCGTCGCCACCGAATTCTCGATCTTGCGCGCCACCTCGGTTTCCATCTGCCCCGGCGCCGCCCCCGGCAGCGTCGCGGTGACGGTCACGGTCGGCAGGTCGACGTCCATGAACTGCTGGATCTTCATCGCCGAGAAGGCCATCAGGCCGGCCAGCGTCAGCATCACGAAGAGCAGGATGGCCGGTGTCGGATTGCGGATCGACCAGGAGGAAACGTTGATCACGGCTGACTTCCGGCCACGACCTTGACCGCGTCGCCGTCGGCCAGGAAGCCGGCGCCGCTGGCCACGACCCGCGCCCCCGCATCCAGGCCGCTGACGATCTCGACCCGCTCGCCGGCCCGCCGGCCGAGTTCGACCTTGGTCTGGGCGACGCGATTGTCGCCTTCGAGGCGGAACACGTAGGCGAAGCCTTCGCGCAGCACCACCGCCGTCTGCGGCAGCGACAGCGCCGGCGTGCGCCCCAGTTCGAACTCGCCGCGGGCGAACATGCCGGCGCGCACGGCGTCGGTGGCCGGCAGGTCGACATAGACGAGGCCGGTGCGGGTCTGCGGATCGACGCTCGGAGCAACAGCGCGCACCGTGCCGGTGACGGTGCCGCCATTCGGGCCGGTCAGGCTGGCCGGGGTACCGACCGGCACCCGCAGGAGGTCGGCCGACGGCACTTCGGCGCGCCATTCGAGGCGCCCGCCGCGGATCAGCCGGAACAGCTCCTCGCCCGCCTGGGTCAGCGAGCCGACCGTCGCCCGCCGGCCGGAAATGATGCCGTCGTCGGGGGCCAGCACCGCGGTCTTGTCCATCTTCAGGCGCGCCGCCTGCTGCCGGGCGCGGGCCGCGGCCAGGCGCGCCGTCGCCATGCGCGCGGCGCTCTGATACTGGGCATCGAGCTGGGTGCTGTAGAAGCCCTTGGCCCGCAGTTCGCGCGCCCGCTCGGCGTTGCCGGTCGCCTCGGCGGCAGCGGCTTCGGCTTCGGCGGCGGCGGCGCTGGCCTCAGCCAGCTCGCTGGCCACCGTCTCGCTGGCGATGCGCGCCAGCACGTCGCCGCGACGGACCGTATCGCCGACCTGGACGCGCACTTCGGCGATGCGGTAATTGGCCACCTCGGCGCCGATCACCGCTTCCTGCCAGGCCACCACGTTGCCGTTGGCGGCCAGCAGTGCCGGCCACTCGTCGGATTCCGGCGCGACCAGGCTGACCGTCAGCGCCGGCTTGGCGGCGGCCGGCGGCGTGCCGGCCGCACCCTGGTCACCGCAACCGGCGATGAACGGTGCCGCCAGCAGGCACAGCGCGGCGGCCAAAAGAGTGTGTTTCATGCAAAACCGGGAACGCGAACGATAAGGCCGCCATCATACCTTGGCCCCGGCAGCCGGCCGCCGGCCGGCATCAGCTGCCGGCCAGCCCGTCCTGCGCCTCGTCGGCGCTGGCGTACAGCTGCGGCGCCAGCTGCCGGCCGGCGAAGGCCTGGCCGAGCTTGACGCGCAGGAAGGCGCTGGCGGTGTAGCGGGTGACGTCGTGGTAGTAGGTGTCGACCACGTCGCGGACCATCGCCGCATAGGCATCCGTCAGTTCCGGCACGATGTCGAAGCGGTCGTAATTGACGATGGCGTAGACCTTGTGCCCGAGCGGCGCCAGGTGCGCGTCGACGGCGGCGCGGATGCGCGCGATGTCGTCCCGGCTGCGCACCGCGAGGCCGGCGAAATCGACGAAGAACAGGTTCTTCGCGGCGTCGTAGGAGAGGCGCTCGGCGAGCGGGCGTTCGAGCATGCCGGGGCGGATGTTCATCGGCTGGTCGGCGAAGATGCGTGCATCCATCAGCTTCGGCGTGCCGCGCAGCAGCGGCCGGAAGGCCATCTTGTCGAGGATGTCGCGCTGCAGGTCGACACCGGGCGCGATCTCGGTCAGCTCCAGCCCCTCGGGCGTCAGCACGAAGACGCAGCGCTCGGTGATGTAGAGCACGTCCTTGCCCCACTTGGCGGCCTGGGCGCCGCTGAAGGTACGGTGCTCGACGGCCTCGACGAACTTCACCGAGCTGCCGTCCTCGCGGATCTTCAGCTGCCCGGCCTCGACCGCGACATCCAGGTTGCCGGCGGTGAAGGTGCCGACGAAGACGACCTTCTTGGCATTCTGCGAAATGTTGATGAAGCCGCCGGCGCCGGCCAGGCGCGG